>NZ_JAAOHT010000005.1:0-121409 GCF_011440255.1 Haloarcula sp. JP-Z28
CCGGGATGGTCTCCGAGCGGAGACCATCCCTGAAGAAGTTCAATTAGCCCTTGCTGAGGGTGCATATACCCCCGATTGGTCGCCTGCTACGAGACAGTGGCGAAATTCATTGGGGCTAAACACGTACGTTTTAGGTTTGTTCTGACTCCAAAGCAGATCCCAGATTTGTTTTCAGCGGTGAAAACAAACCCTTCCGAGCACTATGCAGGCCCTCGGATTACAGCCAGTTTTATATTTTTGCCCTCGTGTGTGCATCTGTGTATGTAAACATTGACGTGGAGTCCCAGCATATACACAGCAACTCACCGATGATTGTGTTCAGGTGTCGAGCCAGTATTGATCTGTGACGACTCGATAGCAGTCCGCTTCCCACACAATGTCAATAACGACGAAAATACATATCGAACACGAACGCCTCGCGCTGGTTCCAACCTTACAGAACCTCGAAGACATAGCCATCCGTGTCATCACACAGGGGAATACTGATCCGGGGTCCACTGTGTTTCCGTTCCTCATCGAGTATCGCGACAGGGACCGACTCGAAGAGATGCTTGATGCCGATCCGACAGTCCAGAGCTACGAACTAGTCGACTGGACCGACCAGACCGGAATATATTACATCGAACACACCCCGAAAACGAAACTTATCAGCACTGTCGTTACCGATGTCAACGGATTTCTGGTCCATACGGAGACGAAGGGCAACGGGTGGCTCGTCCGACTCTTGCTCCCTGACCGCGAGGCGCTCAATACGATCTGGGAGTACGCAAACGAGAACGGCATTTCTCTCGATATCATCGAAATATACGGAAACACGGACACCGGCGGTGAATCGTCGTACGGGTTGACCGACGAACAGCTGACCGCGCTGATAACTGCATACGAACACGGCTATTTTGGAGAACCAAGAGATATCTCTCTGAACGAAGTCGCCGACGAAATTGGACTGTCCTCGACAGCAATGAGCGGTAGACTCCGCCGTGGGATGCGGAACCTCATTGCGGCAACGATAATTGACAGAGAGGAGTGAGTTCACGGAACCGGTATCGGTGAGTGCTTGGAGGGCGCTCCGATTAGCGTGGCCATTTTAATCCGCTCCCGTGCTACCGAACCATGTTTGAGGCCAGATTCTATAGTATGTGTCCAAAGATGTCAAAAATAGATGTACCGGGACAGATAGTAGACCCACCTAACTGCGAAGACCTATTCGGATCGTCCGTTTGAATCTTTTTGACGGTAGACTGGCCGTAGTGCTGTCGCGTCTTTGTTATAGCCTAACCAGACGCTCAACGCCGTCGCAGCGAAGACAAGATACACCGGGAACAGAAGGACGAGTGTGTATCCAGCAAGGACCGGAGTCAGGACGTCTAGCCAATACAGTGTCGCGATCCCGGCGAGTCCACCGACAGCACTCGCAACGATCCCCAGACGAAACGCCTGAGCGGCGGCGGGACCGGGCGACAGGTGAATCGTATCCATACGATACTTTATATGGCTGAACATCATAAGTCGCGCGCGAGATACGCTATCACGGTCCGGGGTGGCACTGCCGTTAGGAAGTCATGCTAGGATAGAACTATTACCAGCAGCCCAACATAGAAATGTGTATGAAACTCTCGCTGATCGCCGCCGTCGCGGAAAACGGAGTGATCGGTGCTGGCGGCGACATTCCGTGGCAGTATCCCGAGGATCTGACACATTTCAAAGAGACAACTGTCGGTCATCCAGTCATTATGGGGCGGCGAACTTTCGAGAGTATTCGTCGTGATCTTGATGGCCCGCTGCCGGAGCGACTGAACATTGTTTTGACCACGACGCCGCACCAACTTCCTGACAGCGTCACGGCCGTTACCTCGACGACGGCGGCGGTAGCCGAAGCAGCCGATAGTGACGCATCTACGACGTATGTCATCGGCGGAGCGACGGTGTACGAGCAGTTTCTCCCACAGGCTGACGAGCTAATTCTGACCGAACTAGCAGCAGCTTTCGACGGCGATACTGTCTTTCCGACTGTCGACTGGTCGAACTGGACAGAGATGGAACGAACGACCCACAGCGAGTTCGCTATTGTGAGGTACACCCGAACCAGCAGTGACTCAGCATGACGCATTTCCGAACAGTCACAGCGGCTGCTCGGTCGTGTTCTGTGCCGGTCGGTTCGGGCTACTACAGCCATCGGTATCGCCTGAGTAATACAGCCACGCTCCCGGTAGAATATTCATGCTCACGGGCTGTTAGGCAACGGTTCCGAGCGTTTTGTGGCCCACAAAATCCACCCCGTATATAAACCCCAGAAGCAAGTAACAATATCTTTTATTAGCATTTCACATGTTCTTTCAGAGGCATGACCGGTAACGAGGAACATCCTAACTATCCCAGTGTCGACCAGTCAGACCGGACAGTACCACGGAACCTCCGCCAGACTGGTGACCCCAACATCGAGATGTTGGTGTCGACGCGCGTTCGAAAGTCCCCGTTCTTCCACAAGTCCTTCAACGAGGAGGGCGCCTGGCGGGCTACCGTCTACAACCGCCTCTATCACCCGCGCGGTCTCATCGAGCCCGAGGACGGAGGCGTGATGAAGGAGTACGACGCACTGACCAACACCGTCACCCTCTGGGACGTCGCCGTCGAGCGCCAGATTCGTGTCAAAGGGCCCGACGCTGAGGCGCTGACGAACTACGTGGTCACTCGCGACGTGACGGGCATGGACGCGATGGACGGGAAGTACGTCATCCTCTGTAACGAGGACGGCGGCGTCCTGAACGACCCAGTGTTGCTCCGGCCCAAGGAAGACGAGTTCTGGTTCTCTATCTCGGACTCGACACTGATGCAGTGGCTTCAGGGCGTCAACGTCGACAACGACTTTGATGTCGAAATCGACGAGATTGATGTCGCGCCGATGCAGATTCAGGGCCCAAGGGCGCTCGACGTGATGGTCGATGTCGTCGGCGACAAGGTCAAAGACGTGCCCTACTACGGTCTGATGGAGGCCGAGATCGACGGTTGCGACGTACTGATCAGCCAGACTGGGTTCTCTGGCGAGAAGGGCTTCGAAGTCTACGTCAAAGACGCGATGGAAAACGCCGAGCGCGTCTGGGACCCTGTTATGGAGTCTGTCAAGGACCACGGCGGTCGTCAGATCGCACCCGGTCACCACCGCCGGATTGCCGCCGGCATCATGTCCTGGGGTCAGGACCTCGACCATGAGACGTCACCGTTCCAGGTCAATCTCGGCTACCACGTCCCTGACGACAAGGAAGCCGACTACATCGGCAAAGAAGTTCTCGAAGAACAAAAAGAACAGATCGAGAACGGCAACTACCCGTTCGAGCACAAGCTCATCGGACTGAAGATCGCCGGCGAGCCAATCCGTGACTACGCCCCCGACTTCTGGCTCATCTCCGACCCGGACACGGGCGAGGAATGCGGCTACCTCACCTCTCCGTGGTGGAACCCGGACCTAGAGACCAACATCGGCATGGGCTTTGTCCCGGCTGAGAAGATTCAGGAAGTCACCGACACGCCGCTCAACGACGCGATCTACGACGAGGAGCTGGACCTAGAGTTCCAGGTCCATCTCCCCGACGAGTACGCCGACGAACCCGGCGAACCGGTGTTCGCCACCGCCGCGAAGGTGCCGTTCAAGGAGTCTGTCAACCCGAGCGCTCGTGAGCAGGCGAAGCTCAACGCCCGGAAAGAGGCCGAAAGCGACGACTAACCCCTCACTCCGCCTGTCCCTCTTTTTATTCGCACACGTTGTTAGGAAACGCATAGTTCCTTTTCGTGAAATCCGGCGGCTCCGAAGTGGACTCCCCCTCGGTTAGCAGCGGGGGCGGAGCATCACCAGTGCGCCCGACCCAGTGTGAGGCCAATATTCCATCTCAACACAGATTCATAAGAGAATTGGTCATACATACCAATGCACATGTCTGAACAGACCAGACGTGACCTTCTGAAACGACTTGGGGTCGGAAGCACAGCCGGTGTCGTGTCGCTGGCTGGCTGCGCCCAGCAGTCAGATGAAGGCGGCGGTGATGGCGGCAGTGACGGAGAGATGACGGCTACGGAAGCCGGCGACTAACTATCCAGACGCTTGTGCCGCCACTTTTCGGTGTCGGGCGTCTGATTGAACGTGTAGATGTGGACGCCGCGGATGTTGTACTCATCATCCTCGACGTAGGGTGCGAGGCCGTCGATGAGTTCGTCAGGTTCGTAGGTCCCGCGGGAGCCGACCAGTTGCTTGACGAACCCGAGAATGCCCGTGGTCTTCCTGAGGAATTTTATCGAGTCACCGACGCCGACTTTCTGGGATATCTGCATCAGTCGCTGGTAGTTCATCACGCCCGGGATACCCACTTCGACCGGGAGTTCGATACCGCGAGCACGGATGTCTTCGACCCACTCTAACACGGCGTCCGGGTCGTAACAGAGTTGTGTAACGATGTACGTCGCGTATGGTGCCTTCTGTGCCATCGACTCCGCCAGCGTTTCGTCGTCGATGAAGTCGTGGCCCTCGGGGTAGCCTGTAATTCCTACTTCCTCAAAGGAGTACTCAGTCTCTTCGAGCGCTTCAAGCATGTCGAGCGCTGACTCGTACTCACCAGCCGGTTCCTCACGGTCGCCACCGGGGACGAAGATGTCCGTGATACCTGCCTGTTCCAGTCGCTCGGCTATCGATTCGAGTTGTTCTCTGTCTTCCACATAGCGGGCCGCGATGTGTGGCACAACATCGTACCCCATTTCGGCGGCTTCCGCCGTCTTCTCGACTGTCTTCTCGATGCCGAGCTGTGGCGAAGTCGTGATTGCGATAGTCGCGTTGTCGGGGAGGTGGGAAATCTCCTCGTCGAAGCTCTCGAACGGCATCAGTTCGAATCGGGCGCTCGTCAGCAGCGTCCGGACACCCTGACTGTCTGAGACCGTGCGTGTTCCGAGGGCCATGAGTTGGCAGAGCTACGGCGTACCCGTACTTTTCTCTGTGGGTGGGGCATCGAACCCATTTATAAGAAGTTCTTTGTATCACGCGCTATGAGGGGTACACTGCCGGATTCGACTGGCAACAGTCCCGTAGGAGACAGCATGGTCCGGTTCGTCTGCGAGCCGGCAGAGGACGAGATCTAGAAGATTAAGCTGTTCCAGCAGGTCCCGGGTCTGGCCACGGTCGAGACTCAGGTATCGCTGCACCTCGTACACTGTGTCCGAATCGACGACTGCATCCGCAACGTCTTGCAGTTTAACATCAGTCGGGAGTCCAATCCCGTCAGTGACCAGTTGCTCGTCAGGGAGTTCTCCGACCGATTCTCCGGCGGGACCGGACGACTCGGCTGAGACAGGCTCCGTCACGCTGATCTGCTCGTCCTCATCCATAGCCCCAGACTGGGCCGCGTCCTCATCCGAGGTCTCTGATTCAACCGACGGGTCTTCCTCGTCATCACTGGACGTATTGTACGTGTTCGGGACGTGGATATCCGCTTCTATCATGTATCGGCGGACCGTCTCAGAGGAGACGTCCATCTGTATCTGCTCAGCGATGGCTCTGAAGTTGTCGCACTCGTCGTACAGTGCTTGCAGGTAGTCGGTGTCCTCGTACGGTGGCACGGAGTCGTCTCGGACGGCGGCGAATGGGTCGGATTCGGAGTCGGTCTCGCTATCAGACTGCGTATCCGCCGTAGACGCGCCGTCTGATTGTAGGCCCTCCTGTGAACTGTCGTCTCCGTCACTGACAGACTCCGAATCCGAGACAGCCGACCCGTCGAGCGAGGCATCGTCACCCTCGCTGGTATCGGCCGAATGTGCTGCGGTGGCGGTTGCTGCATCGGCGGCGTCAGCCTGTTTCGGTCTACAGTCGACGCTGGCTGCCTCGCCCGCCGCCGTCGCGTCGATTGTCAACTGTACCGTCAGGAGCAAGCCGTCGTCGGTGACTGTCGCCGAGGCATTGGCTATCGACAATGAAGCACCGGCAGTCGACGGGAGTTCAGTAGCCGACGGTGAGAACGTGACTTCGAGGTCACCGCTCTCGGTCAGCCCCGCCGTCTCCGGCGTGAGGCCCGCATCAGCGCCGCCGCCGGAACGTAGCGAGACCGGCATCGCTACCGTCACATCGAGGACTGCATCACCGGTGCCGGCCGGTGATGCTTCGACGGTCTCGATTGACCGGCCGCGGGATTCGTACGCATCGATGACCTCCGCGAGCGCAGTGAAAGCGGCGTGAAGTCCCATGTCATTGAGAGACTATGACACGTTATGGTGTAGAGATAGGTGTGGAATACCGAACCCATTTATAAACATCCACAATACTGCGGCCAGCAACGCACGTCTAAAGCATTATGCCCGTCAACGATTCCTCGGACTCGTGTTGGTTATCGCGGTATTGCGATGCCTGCAAGGCGCTCCCCTTTCACGACAACAGACTCCCTGGCAAGCGAGAATATCACTCCTCTTTCTGTCGCTGAGACGACCTGTTGTTTCTCGAACGAGGCGGGCTCGTAGACAGTCCCTAATCGCTCCCCGGCGTCGACGGTGTCGCCGACGGCGATGTCCGGTCGACACTCAAACAAGCCCGATTCCGATGCGGTGACTGGCTCCGCATCGTTTCGGAGTACCGTCTGCGCAGCCTGTGGTTCCGGCTCCGATGGAAGGACTGCCCGCGCGCGCAGAAGGTTCTGTATCCCGTCGACACCAGCCGCAACCGCGTCCTGTGCTATCCGACGACTGTTCGACAGTTCTGCAGTGATAACCGGAATCCCGGCTTCCGCAGTCGCAGCACGGAACGTCCCGCTGGACCCGTCGCCGCCGTTGTCTTCGGGCCTGTCGGTGAGTCTGTAAGAAGTACCGAACGCTTCAGCGAGGCGCTCAGCGGCCGGGTCGCCCGCCCGGCATCTGACGTGTTCCAGCATGTCTGCTGTGCCGGTGTGGAGGTCGACCGCCGCGTCGGCGTTTTGGACAAGTTCCCACAGTCGAGCGGCAAACTGTTTCTGGAGGCTCCCACACTCGTCGCCCGGCCACACGCGGTTCAGATTCGGGTTCATCACGTCGTACTCGCCGGGAGTCATGTATGACCGGTGGTCGAATGCGAGCTGGTTCACTACCGGGACGACAAGCACCGTCCCAGCGATGGCTGCGTCAGTCAGGCGGTCGTGCAGTCGACGTAACGCGGCTGGGCCGTTGAGTTCGATGCCGTGTTGCGCCGCCTGGATGTACACCGTCGGTCCGGGGCCGCCGACGTATCGGTGGACAGTCACAGATACGTCCCGACCCGACGGCAACCGCCCGAGCCGTCGGTCAGTCGTCGTGTGCGTGACGGCCGTGTAATCCATATCAATGTCTAGCGTCGCGCAAATAAAAAACGCTGGGAGCAGAAGCACCGCTGTGCCGCATGGAACGGTGCTGTGATACTCTTTCGAAACAGAGGCACTGCCCGATACAGGACCATCGATGGTGTGAACGCATCGTGTGGAAGTCATTAGAGCTGACTGGTAACACACAACTTGATGATACAATAGGGCAGTTGAGAGCAATTAGACGGCTTCGAACAGAATTGACAACCACCACAGGGGGCCCAAATTTATTAACAATGGTACTCCTGTTATTCTGAAACACTACGTGATGCTTCAATGTCAATTTGCAAAAGCGGCGGGTCAGGCGGTAACTATATTGCCACGCCATAGCACGTTTTACCCAGAGTTATGGAGCCTACCGATAGCCTGCCGACCCAGGCCGATACCGTCATTGTCGGTGCTGGAATCGTCGGCTGCAACATCGCCTACCAGCTGACAGAGCTCGGCCGCGAGGACGTTGTCGTAGTCGATCAGGGGCCGATGCCGACCACGGGTGGATCGTCGACGCACGCCCCCGGAATCATGTTTCAGACCGCGGAACCGAAGGTTCTCAGCCAGTTTGCGGACTACAGCCGTCGGCTGTACTCGGACCTCGAAGGGGCCGACGGGCACCAAGCCTACAACGAAACAGGTGGCATCGAAGTCGCACGCAGCGAGGAGCGTATGGACTTCCTCCAGCGCCGCGTCGAATACGCCAAGGCCTGGGGCATCGAGGACCCGCAGTTGCTCTCGCCCGAAGAGGTCACCGAGCACCTCCCGCTGGTCGATGCCGACCAGATCAAGGGCGGCTACTACTCCCCAACAGACGGGCAGGTCTCCGGCGTCGTCGCCTGCGACGCGCTTGCCAGAGAAGCGATGGAGAGGGGCGCGAAGTTCGTTCCACACACGCGCACCGAGGATGTCGAGACCGAGAACGGTTCGGTACAAGCTGTCATCACGGAGAACGGCAGTATCGAGTGCAACGAGGTGGTGGTGGCAACCAATATCTGGGCCCGCCAGCTCGGCGAGAAACTTGATGTGCACCTGCCGGTAACGCCGGTCGAACACCAGTACACGATGACGGAGTCCCTCGATGAACTGGCCGATAGCGCGGTCGATATCACCGACCACCCGCTGTTCGAGAACTACGAGAACGTCTCCGGCGAGAAAGCAAAGCGGCTTCTTGTCGGTCCGGATCGGCCGATTCTCCGTGACCAAGACAACGCGATGTACTACCGGAACCACGGGGATTCCTACGGTATCGGCTCGTACAATCACGACCCCATCGTGCCTGACCCGCAGGACCTCGGTGGGAACGACCCTGACGGCGAGCAGGGGTCGGTCCACGAGTTCACGGACTATCACATGAACAACGCGACCCATCCGGACCGGCCGGACAAGGCGCCTCGTCAGGCCAGCGACGAACTGCTCCCCGCGACGGCCGGCAAGGAGCTCGAACACAAGTACAACGGGATGTTCGCGGAGTCCCCGAACGGACTCCCCGTGATGGGTCCCGTACAGGAGTACGACGGCCTCTGGACGGCGGCGGCTATCTGGGTCACGCACGCCGGGGGTGCCGGCAAGGCGCTTGCCGAGTGGATGGAACACGGCGTCCCGCGGCTCCCCTCCGGCCCAATCGACCTCGCCCATTGTGACGTGAACCGCTTTGACGAGCACGAGGGGAGCTGGGACTTCGCCCGGGATATCGGCGGCGAGGAGTACCGCATCGTCTACAACATCATGCACCCCAAGTGGGTCTGGACCGAGACACAGCGGGACATCCGCCGAACCCCGATGTACCACACCCACAAGAAGTACGACGCTGAACTGTGGGCCGAGGCCGGCTGGGAGGAACCACACTGGTTCGATTCCAATGCCGACCTGCTGGCGGAGTACGGCGACCGGATTCCCGACCGCGAAGGCTGGGAAGCGAAGTACTGGTCACCAATCGAAGGTGCTGAGGCGCTGAACGTTCGCAACAACGTCGGTCTCCACGACATGACCTCTTTCAACAAGATGGAGGTCATCGGGAGCGACGCCGGGGAGTTCGTCCAGTACCTCTGTACGAACGACATGGACATCGGCGTGGGCGACGTGAAATACACGCTGATGTGCAACGAAGGCGGTGGGGTCCGGGCGGACATCACGGTCACGCGAACCGACGAAGACCGCTACCTCCTGCTGACCACCGGTCGTGAAGTCGGGAACAACCACGTTGCGTGGGTGCGCGAGCAGTCCCCCGACGACGTAGTCGTCAACGACGTGACCTCCAGTCTCGCGGCGATGGTCTGTACTGGGCCGAACGCTCGGAAAGTCCTCTCGAAGGTCACTGACGTTGACCTCTCCGACGACGCCTTCCCGTTCTTCACGAGCCAGCAGTTCTTCGTGAAGAACATCCCTGTGACCGCACTCCGCGTCTCGTACGCGGGTGAACTCGGGTGGGAGTTCTACACGCCCTCGGAGTACGGCGAACGCCTCTGGGAGCACATCATGGAGGCCGGCGAGGAGTACGGCATTCGCCCGTACGGCAACGGTGCGCTGAACTCGCTGCGAATCGAGAAAGGGTTCCGACTCTGGGGGAAGGACCTCCACACGGAGCACAATCCCTACGAGGCCGGCCTCGGCTGGGCCGTCGACCTCGAAACCGACTTCATCGGCAAGGAGGCGGTCGCGGCGGCCGCCGACGGCGACAACATCGACCACAAGGTAGCCTGTCTGACCCTCGATGACGAGGACGCTGTTGTCCTCGACAACAAACCGGTCCTTGACGGCGACGAGACCATCGGCTATCTCCACAGCGCCGAGTACGGCTACACCGAAGGCGCCTGCGTGGCCTACACGTATCTGCCACCCGAGTACGCCGAACCCGGGACCAGCGTCGAAATCCTCTACGAGGGCGAGCGGTACGATGCAACCGTCCGCGAGGAACCGCTGGTTTCCTGAGTGGTACCGGTAGCTACTTTTTCAACAGATGCGGTCTGAGGGTGTCGCGTGTCTCCGAAAGGAGTCAGAACTTTCCAGGCCCGCTTAAACGGGTGTACTATCTGTGGTCAATGGTGATGTGGTATACGAGGCCAAAACCACACGTATGACGAGGTGGAACCAGTCAAATGACGATATCGCAGCAGTTAGTTCCGATATAACCGACGAAACGAACGCACTTCCAGCTAAATACTTTACAAGCTCGGAGATACACGAACTGGAAAAGGAGAAGATATTCGGTCGCTACTGGGTGTACGCCGGGCATGCGAACGCGATTACCGAGCCGGGTGCGTACTTTACCCGGACCATTGGCGACAGGCAAGTCATCATCGTCCGTGGCCACGACGACGAGATACGGGCGTTCTTCAACGTCTGTGCCCACCGGGGCTCGAAGATGGTCGAGGACACGCCCATGACCGACCCTGAAAACATGGGGCGAATCCGCTGTCCGTACCACATGTGGTCGTACGACCTCGACGGTGACCTCGAGAGTACGCCACAGAGCTTCGAAGAAGCAGGGCTCAATCCGGACCTGAGCGATGATGAGGTCTGTGGCATGGACGCCAGTGAGAACAGCCTCAGCGAAGTCGAAACCGACCGAATCGGGCCGTTCGTCTTCCTCAACTTCGCCCAGGACCCAATGCCGCTGGCCGAGCAAGCGGGAACGCTGAAATCAGAACTCGAGGCCATGCCGCTTGGTGAGTACGAACACGCTGCGCGGTACGTCTCCGAGGTCGAGTGCAACTGGAAGACATTCGCTGGCAATTACTCCGAGTGTGACCACTGCCACGCGAACCATCAGGATTGGATAACTGACATCGAGTTGGCGGAGTCGGAACTCGAAGTCAACGACTATCACTGGATTCTGCATTACACCCACGACGAAGATGTTGAGGACGAAATGCGGATTCACGACGAACACGAGGCCAAGTTCTACTACTTCTGGCCGAACTTTACCGTCAATATGTATGGGACGGCAGACGGATACGGCACGTACATCATCGACCCGATTGATGAAGGTCGCTTCCAACTCATCGCCGACTACTACTTCAGCGACGAGGAGATGACTGACGCCGAACAGGAGTTCGTCCAGACGAGCCGGCAACTCCAGGAGGAGGACTTCGAACTCGTCGAGCGCCAGTACGAGGGGCTCAAGTCGGGCGCGCTCGCGCAGGCACAACTGGGACCGAACGAGCACACCGTCCACCGACTGCATCGGCTCGCTCAGGAAGCCTACGAGGCCTGACCTCAATGACACGACAGAGCCAGCGGGCCGATGCCCCGTTCGTCGCGCAGTGTGTCAGGACCGATGCCAGGGTAGCAACCACCACAGCTAACGAGGTCGTTAACTTCTACCGCCGCCGGCAGCAGCTTATGGACACAGACATCGAGTGGGTCACCGCGGAGCACCGCGCTGTCTCACAGGCCCCCACCTCGGGCGGCGTCGTCCACGTCCTCCGTGAACTGGACGACTACTTCCAGAGCGGTGTCCCGCTGGGTATCCTCGCCGCGGCGATGAGCAAACAGGGACAGACAGTCAAGGACACGCTGGCCGACGTACACGACGTACGCATGGACGGGTCGCTCTGGGAGCCCCGGTCTGACCATCTCCGCCCGGTCTGACGAGCCGTCCATCACCGAAACAGTCACCTTTGCAGGCTAGAGCCGCTGTGTAATCCTGCTATCGCGCGATATCTGCGACCAAGCGACCGCCAACGACTGTTGCAGCTGCCGGGAGACCAGATATTGTCAGCGACGGAGTATGCTGTGGTTCGGCGTCGTTTACCCCTGCCGTGGTCTGGACCCAAACTACAGATGCCGATTATTACGCAGGTAGAATGGCTAAAAGACAGGAATAAGCCAAACTGCGATTGTCGCCACCGGTGTATTTAACATTGTGACAGAAACAGTCCCAAACGAGATACATGAGCACAGAGACTCCCCCGTCTCGGGCGGATACTGTTGTTATCGGTGCCGGGGCCGTCGGGTGTAGTGTCGCGTATCACCTGACGGAACTCGGCGCGGAGGACGTTGTCGTCATCGACCAGGGACCGCTCCCGGTCACCGGCGGTTCATCGGTCCACGCCCCTGGAATAATGTTCCAGACCTCGCCGTCGAAGATACAGACGAAGACGGCCCACTACACCAGTCGGCTCCTTTCGGACGCCGGCGTCTACGACGAGGTCGGCGGCATCGAAGTGGCTCGCAGCGAGGAGCGCATGGACTTCCTCCGTCGGCGTGTCGAGTGGGCGACTTCTTACGGGCTGCCGGAACCACAATTGCTCTCGCCTGCGGAGGTCACCGAACACCTTCCGTTGGTTGACAAGGACGAAATTCTCGGTGGCTACTACTCGCCGACTGACGGACGCGTCGACGGCATCGGCGCGCTCCAGTGGTACATGGAACACTCCACGGCGTCGTTCTACGGGAACACTGAGGTCACCGATCTGGATGTTTCGGGGGGCGAAATCAACGCTGTCGAGACCGCACAGGGCCGCATCGACTGCGAGCGAGCCGTTATTGCGACGAACAACTGGGGCTACCAGACCGGCCAGCTGGCTGGGCTCGACCTTCCGATTGCCCCGGTTGAACATCAGTACGTGGTCACCGAGCCGATGGATGAACTCGCCGGCGTCGAGTCCTCTGTCGGCGACAACACGACGGGGCTGGAGGTTCCGGGGGACCGCTCTATCGCGGAGTACATGAGCGAAGGGCCACACCAGCCCGTCGGTCGCGATCAGGACCACTCGCTGTACTTCCGGACTCACGGTGACGCACTCGGGATGGGGTCGTACAACCACGAGACGCTCTCGGTTGACCCTGAGGCGATGGGCAAGAACTCCGAGGAACACCAGGCATCGGTTAGAGGGTTCACGAAAGAACACTGGGAGACGCCAACCCACCGTGGCCGGGACAAGTCCGCGAAGCAGGCCTTCGACGAACTACTGCCGGCGACACAGGATGTCGAGTACGAGGCCACCGAAAACGGCATCTTCGTCTTCACGCCCGATGGGATGCCGGCCGTCGGGGAGACGGCACAGGTTGACGGTCTCTGGACAGGGCTGGCTATCTGGTGGACCCACTCCGGGGGTTACGGCCGCATCCTCGCTGAGTGGATGGAGAACGGCGTTCCGCGCCTGCCGTCCGGGCCGGTCGACACCGGCGGCATCCACGTCCGACGGTTCGAACCCCACGCGGGCGAGAAGGACTACTTCGTTGACCGCGGGGCCAAGCGCTACGAGCAGGTCTACAGCATTGTCGAGCCCCGGTGGCAGCCTGATGACCACCGCACACTCCGGACCAGCCCGTTCTATCATCAGCAGAAGGAACTCGGGGCGGAGTTCTACCAGAGCGGCGGCTGGGAGACGCCACAGTGGTACGAGTCAAACGCCGACTTAGTCGAGACCTACGAGGACCGGATTCCCGACCAGGGCGGTTGGCAGGGAATCAATCGCTCGAAAATCGAGGCCGCGGAGCATCTCCACACCCGCGAGAAGGTGTCGATGTTCGACATGACGACGTTCAGCTCCATCATGGTTGAGGGCGAGGGGAGCCAGGCGTTCCTCCAGCGGGTCTGTAGCAACGATATGGACCTCGATACTGGACAGGTCCGCTACTCGCTGCTGTTGAACGAGGGCGGCGGCATCCTCGCCGATATCACTGTCGTCAAACTCGACGACGAGGAGTTCATGGTGACGACCGGCGGTGGGAACTCACCCGGCATCCACGGCGGTCACCTCGAAGACGAGGCTCCCGCAACCGTGTCGGTCCATGTTGAGGAAGGTGCAAAATCCACAATCGGCCTCTGGGGGCCGAACGCGCGGCTCCTTCTCCAGCGATGCACCGACGCGGATGTGACCAACAACGGCTTCCCCTATTTCAGCGCCAAGCAGATGTACGTCGGCGACGTGCCGGTCATCGCATTACGGGTCTCCTACGTCGGCGAGCTTGGGTGGGAGCTGTGGGCGCCGACGGAGTATGGCCAGCGCCTCTGGGAGACGCTGCAAGACGCCGGCGAGGACCTCGGTGTCCGACCGATGGGTGGCGGCGCGCTCAGTTCCATGCGATTAGAGAAAGGCTACCGGCTCTGGGGGACGGACATTGACACGGACTCGAATCCCTTCGAAGCCGGTCTGCCCTTCGCCGTCGACATGGATACGGAGTTTATCGGCAAGGAGGCCCTCGAAACCGCGCGTGAGAAGGGTATTGAGAGCAAAATCACGCCACTCACGCTCGATGACTCGACAGATATCATGCTGAGTGGGCGGCCAGTGACAAAAGACGGCGACGCAATCGGCTACGTGCAAGCCGGAAACTACGGCTACAGCATCGACGAGTCGATTGCATACACATACGTTCCGACCGAACACGCCGAAGCCGGCACGTCGGTTCAGATACAGTGTGAGGGCGAGACATACGACGCGACCGTACGCGACGAGCCGCTGTTCGATCCGACCCGAGACCGGATCATCAAATAACAGGACACCGCGATGCCCCAACAACTTTGACAGCAGGCCCGAGACGATATCAACATATGACACATACCGAATCGGACACGCTACCCGTCACATACGCAGACATCGAACGAGCCCGCGAACGTCTGGACGACGACACAGTTGTAAAGAAGACGCCAGTCGAACGGAGCTCGTCCCTTGGTGGGTTCGTCGACGCCGAGGTGTACCTGAAGATGGAGCACCTCCAGTGGACAGGGTCGTTCAAAACCAGAGGCGCGTACAACAAGATCTCGCAGGACGTTGCCGATGACGTGGAGTCCTTCGTCGCCGCCAGCGCCGGGAACCACGCCCAGGGTGTCGCTCTCGCCGCGACGAAATGTGGGGCAGAGTCAACGATTTTCATGCCGGAGAACGCGCCACAGGCCAAGATCGACGCCACGAGGGCCTACGGCGGAAGCGTCGAACTGGTCGGCAACGACTTTCAGGAGACGATGTCCCACGCCAAAGCTGTCGTCGAGGAGACCGACGCCGAGTTCGTTCACGCCTATGACGATTTGGACATCATTGCTGGACAGGGGACCCTCGGAACGGAAATGTACCACGACTGCCCCGATGTCGACACGGTCATCGTCCCCATTGGCGGCGGCGGACTTATCAGCGGTGTCTCGACCGCAATCAAGCACCTCTCGCCCGAGACGCGCGTCATCGGTGTGCAGGCGACCGGCGCTGAGACGGTGCATGAAAGCCTTGACAAAGGGATTCCGGTCGTGCTTGATGAAGTCGATACCATCGCCGACGGTATCGCTACGGGCGGTATCTCGGAGACGACGCTCGACATCATCGAGGCGAACGTCGACGAAGTCGTGACGGTTTCGGACACCGATATCGCACAGGCGATTCTCCTGTTGATGGAACGAGCCAAACAGGTCGTGGAAGGTGCCGGGGCCGCCTCCGTGGCTGCCATACTGAGTGACAGCCTCGACGTGTCGGGTGAAACGGTGATGCCGCTGCTCTGTGGCGGGAACCTCGATATGACACAGATGCGAGAAGTTCTCATTCATGCACTCACGGAGCGCCAGCAGCTCCTCCAGCTCCGGGTTCGGATCGATGACCAGCCGGGTGTGATGGAGGAGATATCTGGCGTCATCGCCAGACAGGGAGCCAACATCCACGACGTTCGGCACGAACGGTCCGTCGAGAATCTCGAAATCGGGGAGGCGTATCTCGTATTCAACGTCGAAACGAGCGGTGCCGAGCACGCACAGAGTATTATCACGGCGATACGTGATGCGGGCTATCCCGTCGATAACGTTGCACGGGAGGCCAAAAGCGGCGCACTGTGAGCCGGAACCGGCGCTCAGACTGATGGACCGACGCCGTGAGCGGGGAAACCTATAACAGGTGTGTGATGGAAGTACACATGAGTCAGGTACCATGTACGACCACATACTCGTCCCGTATGACGGTAGCGATGAGGCCCGGAAAGGGGCAGAACACGGCATCGAACTCGCCGCTGCACTCGACGCCACAGTCCATGCATTGTACGTAATCGATCTGCCGGGCACGCCCCGTGCGCTTGCGCTCAGAGATGACGAGGAGGAGATGCGCGAGGAGTACCGAGACTACGGGGAGGAGGTGCTGGCAAATCTCGGGACTGTCGCCGAAGAACACGGTGTTGACTACGAGACGCACTTCAAAACCGGCGCGCCCAGCGAAGAGATCGTCGAGTTTGCTGAAGGCGAAGGCATGGACGCGATTGTTCTGGGCTCAGCGTTCCGCGGAAAACTCGGGAACCTGCTCGGCGGAACGACGGACAAGGTGGTCCGAACGTCGAGCATCCCAGTCATCAGCCAGCGGATGAGTGTCAACGATATTTAACTCTACTACGCGTCTATCAACCGCGTCTCGCGTATGTAGATCACCAGACTGGCGCTGAGGAAACTGAATCCTGCAAGCCGAAAGTCCCCAACTGTCATCCCGATGAGGCCGACGCCCATCAGCAGTGCTGCCACCGCAGCTGCCCCCGTTGCCAGAAGTCGTCCCATACTGGTGGTAGGTGGGATTCCGAAATAAATACGCGCCCACTGGAACGCGAGATGATCGAACGACTCACCGACGGCCAGCAAACCTCAATGTACTAGATTGAGTACGTGTCTGCCGAACCACCGCAGTATAGCGCCTCAGTCCATGATATACTGCTGTCTAAGGTGAAGTTTTATTAGAGTTGCATCAGTGCATATGTATGAGACTGTGTAGCACATAAGACACGTCGACAATAGCTCCGCGGGCACGCCGTGCCCGCACAGGCGAGTACAGTGAGATAAACAGGATGCGAATGCTGTAGACGCCCGACGCCGGGATGTCGCTGGCATGACGGTAGCAACGGACCATGACAGAGCGAGACCGAAACGACGACAATGAGACACCACAGATCACTACCGCGTTCGAGAGGGGTAACGTATGGCAGATAGTGACGACCAAACCGGCGGAATGTCGGACGGGCTCCAGGTAGAACTGTTCCACCCGGAGTCCGACCGCGAGCCCGGTGACACGAACATCCAGGCGGCTGGATTCGATATCCACCCGGTGGTCTTCCCGGTGGCGCTGGCGATCATTGCGTTATTTATCGCCATAACGATACTGCTGGGCGACACAGCAGCCTCCGCGTACACGTGGTTGTTCAACACCATCGGTGACACCTTCGGCTGGTTCTACCTGCTGGCGGTGAACGTGTTCATCATTACTTTGCTGTACTTCGCCTTCAGCAAGTACGGCAATATCAGAATCGGCGGCGTTGAAGCCGAAAAAGAGTTCAGTGATTTCTCTTGGATGGCGATGTTGTTCAGCGCCGGCATGGGTATTGGCCTCATGTTCTTCAGCGTCTCAGAACCGCTGTATTACTTCCAGAACCCGCCGAGTTTCTTTGGGGCCGAAGCTGGAACCGGTGCGGCAGCGTCCGCCGCGATGGCACAGACGTTCTTCCACTGGGGCTTTCACCCGTGGGCGGTGTATGGCCTCGTGGGACTCGGTCTCGCGTTCTTCTCGTTTAACCGCGGGCTCCCACTTACGTTCCGGTCGATATTCTGGCCCCTGCTTGGCGAGCGGATTTACGGCTGGCCGGGCCACATCATCGACCTCGTAACGGTGTTCGCGACGCTGTTCGGACTGTCAACCTCGCTGGGACTCGGTGTTGCGCAGGTCAATACGGGACTCTCCTACGTGGGCGGTGATATGCTCGGCGCGGTAAATATCCCGACAGGAACCTGGCCGCAAGTCGCCCTCATCGCTGGGATTACGCTCATCGCGACCCTCTCGGTCGCGGCGGGGCTTGATGGCGGTGTCAAGCGGCTGAGCACGCTCAACCTCTACCTGATGTTCGCACTGCTCGGGTTCCTCGTCATCGTGGGCCCGACGGTGTACATCTTCGGGACGTGGACCGAAGGGCTCGGCGCGTACTTCGGGAACATCCTCGCGCTCGGGTTCTTCACCGGAACGCTCAACGAAGCGGCGAACGGGACCCCCACCGCATGGACAGTGTTCTACTGGGGCTGGTGGATCGCGTGGTCGCCGTTCGTCGGGATGTTCATCGCACGCATTTCGAAGGGACGGTCCGTCCGGGAGTTCGTTCTCGGCGTCCTGTTCCTTCCGTCGATGTTCTCGACGCTCTGGCTGTCGGTGTTCGGCGGCAGCGCGATGTTCAACTCACTGATGGGGAACGGACAGGCGCTGGCGACGTACAACGAAGTCGGCCAGACCGTTGCGATGTTTGCCCTGCTGGAGCAGTTCCCGCTTGGCGTGATTAGCGGCCTGTTGGCGACCCTGCTGGTCATCACGTTCTTCGTCACGTCGTCGGACTCGGGGTCTCTGGTCATCGACCACCTGACCTCGGGCGGGAAACACGACGTGCCGCGGACACAGCGGATCTTCTGGGCCCTCACTGAGGGGCTTGTCGCGTCGATCCTGCTCATCGGGGGCGGGCTGACAGCGCTCCAGACGGCCGCAATCACCACGGGGCTCCCGTTCGCGCTCATCCTGTGTCTGATGTGTTACACGGTGTATCTGGGGCTCGATAACGAGTACCAGATACTCGAATCCGAAGAGTTCGCAGAGACCATTCAGGATCTCTCTGAACGGGATGACGTAGATGTCGTGACCGCTGGCGACGAGATGGTGACGGATATCTCAGACCCGGGAGACGACACGGCAACTAGCACTGACTGAAGCGCTCGCGTTTTGGCGTTTTCCGTCTCGCCCGGTCAGATCTGGGCGCTATCGCTAACAGTGGTCGGAACTGCTCACACTACCGACCACCCAGTTCTGTTTCGACCGTCCGTTCAGAGTGTATCCAGAGCCGGGCAGCACCGCCGATTCCGAACGCGGCGATGGCAAGGCTAGACACGATACTGCCAGCAGGTGAAAACAGGACCCAGAGAACAGCACTGAGTGATGCGCCGATGAGCAGGCCCAACACCGGTTGTCGATTGGACAGAGTATCAGTGACGAGCGTGCCGACGACGAGAAATCCGAAGCTTGTGAGGACCAGGACGAACGCGCTACTGACAAGAATCGCGATGCGGACGAACACCCCGCCAGCGACACTGAGGCGGGCCAGCGTCGTTGCCCCGTAGAGGCCGACAATACCGACGATCATGTATCCAGCGATGCCGTAAAGGACAGCCGTCGCCGGGCTGTCTAAAATCGCGTTGACCGACTCGTCGACGTAGCTCTGCCGCAGGCGGAGTACCAGTGCGCCAGCCACGAGCACGAGAACGAACGAGCCGAGCCCGCGGAGCGGTCTGGACAGTTCAGTGCTAACGCCGGGCGCGAGCTGTCCCACAACGGGGTTCCAAATGGTTGCCGCCAGCCTCGGGAGGCTCGGCGCGACGCTGGCAGCTGCGTCAAAACTCATACTCCACATACCGTGGGTCGCCGTGAAAACCTACCGACCGCACAGCACTGGGTTAGCGCCGGCCCGCCCGGAGATTTAAGCGGTCAGAATACATACCATGTCACAGTGTCTAAATGGCCCGCAGTTCTGCTCTCGAAGCTTGTCTGGGTTGGCAAGCGGGTCGTTGCGCCGCTCCAGCGTAATGACGGGCCGAACAAGTTCAGGCTGTCGAGCATGGACACGGCAACAACGACATACGACGGTGACATCGGGTGGGCGAGACGGCCGCCAGCGACAGTTGAGTGTCCACGATGCGAGTCGGAAATCTTCCAGCACAACGCGCGTGACAGCATCGACTGTCCACGGTGTGTCGGTGAATATGGCCACGACGAATTCGCTGACATGACCCTCCTATATTTCACGTGCCCGGTCTGTCGAAGCCAGATGGAACACGGTAAACGACATCCCGAGCGGTTCGACATCCCCGAGTGGGCGACCTGTACGGACTGTCGGTACCACTGGGAGTTTGAACACTCCTACGACCACAGTACCGATTAGACAATACACACCAACCGGAGTGCCGTCGTGTGGCCGACTGTATGGTGCTTCGAAACGGCTACAGGATCAAGAGTTGAGCCCTGTCCGTTCACACGCGAGTTGGATTCGCCTTCAGTAGTACTTCCAGTCGTCCTCACGGCTTCCCTGCACGACACCGTCGTCATTGTCACTGTCCATCTCTTCCTGCTCATCAGGCCAGCGGATGCCGTCTCCGACGACGCTCTTGTACGCGAAGGCACCCAGACCGACGAGTATCAACAGAAGGACGACGGTTCCAGCGACTGCTGCCACCTGCCCGACGGACTCGAGCAGACCCGAGCCGAGTTGAACCGGAAACTGTACCATACACGTTCTTGGGGTTGCACAGGTATCACTGTTGTCGAAGCTGGGATGGCCGAGCCGCCGTCGCTGAAACGGTCTTGAGCACGGCGTTGTTCTCGGAGACATCGTGGACCCTAACGGCGTCAGCCCCGCGTTCAGCGGCAAGCGCTGTCGTTGCCAGCGTCGGCGGCAGCCTGTCCGCTTCTGCGTCGCTCATCTCGGCAAACATCGACTTCCGGGAGTGCCCGACCAACACCGGACAGCCGAGCGCCTGAAACTCGTGGAGCCGGTCGACAAGTTCGAACGATTCGGCGGCGTTTTTCCCGAACCCGCAGCCGGGGTCTATGATAATCTGTTCACGGTCGATACCGGCCTGCTCGGCGAGCAGTATCTGCTCCGTGAGGTCTCGAAGCACGTCATCGACGACATCGTCATAGGTCACAGTCCGACCTGGGTCCACTGGCGCAGACAGGCTATGCATCAGGATAACGGACGCGTCGTGGTCGGCAACCACGAACCGCATCTCGGGGTCCGACAGTCCCGACACGTCATTGACGATGTCGGCACCGGCGTCCAGCGCCGCGTCAGCGACGGCAGCCTTTCGTGTATCTACGGAGACAGTCGTGTCAAGCGACGAAACGGCCTCTATGACCGGTACTACGCGATCAATTTCCGTTTCAATAGACACCGGCTCTGCCCCAGGACGCGTGCTCTCGCCGCCGATATCGACGATATCGGCCCCGGATTCGATCATCTGTTCCGCATGACTGATAGCAAGGTCTCGACGGTTGTACTCGCCACCGTCGTAGAAACTATCTGGCGTGACGTTGAGAATACCCATCACAGCCGCCTCTTCACCGTCAAACGGCGGCGGGAACGACCGCTCAGACAGCATCTCTTCGAATTGTATGGCGAGGCAACCGAGCCCCAACCCCGCCGAAGCCAGCCGGTCGGTGAGCTGTTGAAATTGTCGCGGCGTCCCCGAAAGCGTCGTGTCGACAAGTTTCTCCGGCATCCCGACAGTCGAACAGGTACAGGTCCCGCCGCAGTCTTCGAACTCTTGTTTGACGACTCCCGCTTGGTCGCGCCGCACTGTGACCGAGAGCATCTGCTGGTGGAGTTGTGGCTCGTTTTCGACTCCAGCAGTCTCTCCCGTGGACGCCTGCTGGAGGTTCTTCTTGGGAACGACCAGCCGACTCCAGCGGTCCCGAGCTTCGGCCACCGCGTAGAGCGACCCCGCCACGAGCACGAAGTCGTCTTCGCCGGCCGTAGCTATTGCTCGTTCGGTGGCTTCGGGGACGGACTCAACCTGCTGTATCTGTGCTGCCTGCCCCTCAAACGCGGCAGCGAGCGATTCGGTGCTCGCGGCTCGGTCGACCGCCGGTCGCGTCGCGAAGGCCGTCTCGACAGCCGGAAGCGTCGCAATCATCTGCTCGTACTCCTTGTCCTGCATCGCGGCGAAGACCACGTGGAGGTCGTCGTACTCATACCGCCCGATGAGTGTCGTCAGCGTCTCCATCGCACCTGGGTTGTGAGAGCCGTCGAGGACCACCATCGGGTCGGTCGACCGGACTTCGAACCGGCCCGGCAGCGTCGCGGCCCGCAGTCCCTCGGAGATGGTTTCCGTGTCCACGTCGATGAGTTGTCGGGCCAGCGTCGCAGCAACGCCGGCGTTCTCCGCCTGATGCTGGCCAAGCAGCTTGAGGTTCGATTCGAGGGCCCAGTTAGAGCCCGTGAGTGAGATACGGTTCTCGACAGCCGAGCGCATGCCGTTCTCCGTGGCGGTCACATCGGCCGCCTCACTACCGACAGTGATAGTGTCGGTAATCTCTTGGATTGCATCAAGGGCAGCGCCGGCCGTTCCCGTCACGAGCGGGGCGTCGCTTGGGGCGACCTGCCCTTTGTCGCGAGCGATCTCCTCGATTGTGTCGCCGAGCAGGTCGGTGTGCTCTAAACTGATGCTAGTGACAGCGCTTGCGACGGGATCGACCGCGCTAGTTGCGTCGTATCGGCCGCCGATACCGACTTCCAAGACTGCCACGTCGACGTCTTCGACATCGAAGTGATAGAGCGCCAGCGCAGTGAGTACCTCGAAATGTGTCGGCTTGTCGTCCTCGGCAGCCAGTTGGTTGATACAGGGCTCTATCTGTTCAACAAACTCCGTCACCCGCGCTTTCGGTACCCGACCGCCGTTGACCGTGATTTGCTCCCGAAAGCCGTTCAACCCTGGCGAGGTAAATAGGCCGACATCTAGCCCGGCGGCTCTAAGCACACTCTCGGTCATCCGGGCGGTGCTTCCCTTTCCGTTTGACCCGGCGATCTGTACGCTGTCGAAACTGCCGTCCGGGTCACCGAGATGTGAGAGCATCCGCGCCGTCGTATCGGTCCCCAACTTGGGCCGACGACGCTGTAGCGACTGCAGGTAGTCCGCCGACTCGTGGTACTCCATAGCACAATTGGGCGGCGGCAGCCTGATTAATTTATCCCCAGAGAGGACCTGTTTCGATAGTGCGAACCGATGACAATTCGGGCTGAATCGGTGCAAACGCCCGATACTGGGCCTGAGGAACCGGTCAAGTATGCTCCCAAATCTCGACTTCGCGGCCGCTACTGTCCGGCCTGCTCTTGGGTCTGAGAACTACTCTCGTAAGCCGAGATACATGATGTGGCTTTCGGGGTCCGCAACGGCATCTCGAACACATCCTATCCCGGTAGTGTCAGCTTCACTAACATTATTACGACGGTGCAGGGAAATGCTATTCGAGATGTCTTCACAGGATGAGCAATCCGCGACCGAAGAAACACAGGAGCCGATTCCGACGGACTACGACATCGCCCAGTCGACCGACATGGAGCCGATCTGGGAACTGGTCGAACCGTGGGGACTCGGCCTCGACGACCTCCAGTACTTCGGCGAATACACCGCGAAAGTCAAACAACACGCCATCGAGCGCCTCCGCGAACAGGCCGAAAACAGGGAGCAGAACCTCGTGCTGGTAACCGGGATGACGCCGACGCCGAAAGGCGAAGGGAAGACGGTAACCACCGTCGGTCTTGGGCAAACGCTCAATCACGTCGGCGAGGAGGCGATGATCGCGATCCGAGAACCGTCGCTTGGCCCGGTGTTCGGGGTCAAGGGCGGCGCAGCGGGTGGCGGCCGGTCGCAGGTCCTCCCGATGGAGGACATTAACCTCCACTTCACCGGCGACCTCCACGCACTCACCTCAGCACACAACCTTATCGCCGCGATGCTCGATGCGAAGGTATCGCAGGGCGACGACCTGGATATTGATATCAACAACGTCTCCTGGCCGCGGGCTATCGACATGAACGACCGCGCACTCCGTGAGACGGTCGTCGGCCTCGGCGGGAAGACCGGCGGGACCCCGCGAGAGGATAGCTTCATTTTGACGGCGGCCTCCGAGTTGATGGCGGTCCTCTGTCTGGCCAGCGATATCGGGGACCTGAAAGAGCGCGTCAGTCGAATCATCGTCGCCTACGACGAAGACGGCGACCCGGTGACCGTCGAGGACATCGAGGCGACCGGCCCAGCAACCATGCTTCTCCGGGATGCGATCAAACCGAACGTCGTCCAGACTATCGAGGGGACGCCGGCACTGGTCCACGGCGGACCGTTCGCGAACATCGCTCACGGGACGAACTCGCTGGTCGCCGATAAGACAGCATTCGGCATGGGCGACTACCTCGTCACTGAGGCCGGCTTCGGCTCCGACCTCGGGGCCGAGAAGTTCATGGACGTGGTTTGTCGCAAGGGCGACATGACGCCAAACGCCGTCGTACTCGTAGCGTCGGTTCGTGCGCTCAAGTATCACGGACTCGACCAGTGGCCCGTCGACTACGACGAGATCGACGAGGCCGGCGTCGAAGCCGTCGAAGCGGGCTTCTCAAACCTCGATAAGCACGCGCGGAATCTCCAGAAGTTCGGCGTCCCGGTCGTCGTCTCCGTCAACCGCTTCCCGGACGATACTGACGAGGAGGTTCAGGCCGTGCTGGACCACTGCCGCGAGGACCTCGGCGTCAGAGCGGCTGAGTCGAACGTGTTCTCCGACGGCAGCGAGGGCGGCGTCGACCTCGCCGAGAACGTCATCGAGGCGACCGAGGAGAGCAACGAGGAGGACTTCCGGATGCTGTACGACGACGATGACAGCATCAAGGAGAAAATCCACACTGTTGCGACCGAGATCTACGGTGCTGACGACGTGAAATACACCGGTGGCGCGCTTGACGACATCGAGCAGATGAACGACCTCGACTTCGACGACTACCCGGTCGTCATGTCCAAGACCTTCCACTCGCTGAGCGACGACGCGAGCCAGAAGGGTGCGCCGGAGGGCTGGGAACTCGAAATCAGCGAAGTGTACCCATCCGCTGGCGCGGGCTTCCTCGTCGCACTTACGGCCGACGCGCTCACGATGCCCGGCCTACCGGCCCGTCCGGCCGCGGCCGACATGGATATCGACGGGGACGGCAACATTTCGGGACTGTTCTGAAACCCGGTCCTGCGTTCCAGGTTTCGCGTTTCGTCGTCTCGACGTTGAGTGGACGCCATTCAGCCGTCAACGAATGGACGGCGCTCACCGCTCCGCGTTTGCGACCGCTTCGTCAAGCGCCGCTTCGCCGGCGGCCGCTACCTTGCCTGCCTGCTGCTTCATCGCTGCCACGACTGATTCGTCGTCTAGCATGTCGAGATTAGCCCGGACAGTTGAGACGGACGCCTGCAGTGCTGCCGCGGCAAGCAGCGCCCCAACAGTTGCGTCCGGGACGGCGACCGGCGCCCCCTTCGCAGTCACCGTACGGGCCTGCTTGACCACGTCGAGACAGACCTCGGCCGTCTCCAGTGGCACCTCGGTTGAGCGTTTCGAGGCCGCCTGAATCCGATCGGCGTCCCCAGACTCGAATGCGGCCCCGACCGCATCGACCGCTGCTGCATCCTCGTCAGCAAGGTCGAGCAGCCGTTCCCGCTGGTCAGCTAGAGCCCCGCCAACATCGATGAGCTCATCGGCTGCTGTCTCGGACCCGTCTGTGTCGACGGTGTGAATGCAGACCATCTCACAGAGCGCCGCGCCCATCGCACCGCCGACAGGTGCGACCGCACCGCCGCTCGGGGTCACCTGCTCCGACGCAACCGCGTCGAGAAACTCGCCGATTGGCTGGTCCGCGAACGTCATCTGGCGGACACAGTAGTTGCAGGTAGCGGTTGTCTGTCCATACTGCAGCTATCCCGACGTGTCACCTAATTGTTTCCCCGTCGGTGTCCGCGGAATCTCGATGTCAGCTATCTCCACGACCTTTCGTTCTCAGACCCGGCTGTGGTGGCTACTTTATCGGGACCCTGACAGTCCCGCGGTCAGTCCCGGTTGTGTCTCTTGGCCCGCGATGGGCACACCCTCACGTCTGGTGCTATACGGAACAGGCAGCACACTCAGACAGTCACTAGTCTAATACGATGAGTTTTGACCCTCCGCTAGCACTCAACGGCCGTTGGGACCGCCGGTGTGTCGTCGAACCGACTCCCTGAACTGCGTGCGGTCCGCTTCGTTGATGGTTCCGACGTGCTCTCTGGTCGTCGTTTTAGTCTCCGTCTCGATGCCTCGCATGACTTCGCACAT
This sequence comes from Haloarcula sp. JP-Z28, assembly GCF_011440255.1. Lineage (NCBI taxonomy): Archaea > Methanobacteriati > Methanobacteriota > Halobacteria > Halobacteriales > Haloarculaceae > Haloarcula > Haloarcula sp. JP-Z28. The sequence goes on from NZ_JAAOHT010000005.1 coordinate 26,150, forward strand.
GTGCGTTGCAGTCAGTTCAACGACGACTCCGTGAGCGTCGAGTTCGTCGGCTAGGCCGGCTGCGATATCCCGCGTGAGTGTCTCCTGTGTCGTTAGCTGGCGTGACTGCCACCGGACGTATCGAATGAGCTTTGACAGCCCCACCATCTGATCCCCGGGTCTGTACGCCACATGGGCAACGCCCCGGAAAGGGAGCATATGATGTTCGCACATACTGTGGAGCGGAATTCCGGTTTTGACGATGAGACCATCGGTTTCCGCGTCGAAGGTACGCATTATCGGTTTCGACTCGGACCGAGCGCCTTCTGTTAGCGTCTCGAACATGTCCGGGACACGCCGACTCCACGTATCCGATAGTCCTGCCGAATCGGGGTCACGGCCAGCGGCTTCAAGCAGGAGACGAGTACCACGTCGTGCCTTCTCTTCGTCAAAGCCGTCTGTCGGTTGGGTTGCAGTATCGTGCTGTTGTGTAGGCTCCTGTTCCCGGGAATCCATTACAAACAAACAGGAGGGCTCAACGTACAAAGCCTCTGTTCCCCAGTAGTTCAGTACTGGAATAACAGTGGTAACATTGTGATTTCGTACCACAACGTATCACCGGCTATGAATTTCATGTATTGCAACAACGTTCAATAAGTCCTTTTGCACGGCAGTCAACACGGTTCTTTTGACCGGCGAGTCAGCCGCAATATTGTTTTCGAACCGCTGTTTCAATCGCCTTCCAGCGCCTGTACGGTCTGTTGGGTGGCTGCTGACGCTGAACGGGCGAGTGCTGTCGCATACCAGTAGTCCGCAACGCTTCTATCGAGAGTGGACGCCGCAATCTCTCCCTGATGATGGGTCAATTCACGGTCAGCGGCCATCACCTTGTGGCCGGCGTCGACGAGAACCGTCCGGGCCAGTGCTGACCGTGAGCTCGATCCAAGGGCCGCGGTGAGTGCATCGTACGCGGTCTGTCTGATGTCTCGAACCGTTTTCGCATCCGATGGCCGAGCGAGTTCCTCTGCCTCCCGCCGCGTCTGAATGCGGTCGAGCGCTCGGAGGCGAGCGAGCTGACTGTTCGCATCGACAACGGCGCTCGCGGGCCCGATAGCATACGCAAGGCGGCTGATACCGCTCTGGGCTTCCCGACGGAGTTCGTCGAAAACCATCCACCCAGGGGTGCGGTCGTCCGTGTTCGGTTCCGGCGCCAGGGTCGACTGCTGGTCGCGGATGTCTGCCAGCAATGCTTTTGCTGCGGCGGTCAGTGGTTGCCTGACTGACCCCGCATCGGGTGGAAGCGAGGCAGTGAACTGCGCCCGGATGTGGCGAGCATCACTAAGATACACTTGGGCCGCCTCGGCTGTCTCGCCCCATTCGGCGACAGACAGCAGCGCTGACTCCTCCCGTGGCCTGACATCCGTGTCAGTGGCCCGCTCCAGTCCTGCTTCAATTCGGGCGTGAACCAGCGCCGCACGCACCGGATCTGCCCCGACGTATTCGTGCTCCTGCCGGGTTTCGCGTGCCCCAGACACGGTCCGGTTGTACTCATCCCGGAGTGGAGCGGCGGTGAGGCCACGGTCGACGACGCCCCACCCCGTAGCGGCATAGCGGGCGTTCTCACGAGCGCGCCGCAACGACCGGAGCGCCATCAAGCCGGTTCGGGCCGTCCGTGCATCACCGAGACCCTGTGTTGCATCGCTTGCGGCGTCAGTCAGATGCTTGCGAATGTGACCGTTCGGGATCTCTTCCGGGCCGAGTGGCGTGGGAAGCGTCGCCAGAAGCGAGCGAACCCGCTCCCGTGTGGCGTCGAAATGGCCAGATGTGATAGTAACCGGGACCGAAGGGGGGACAGGAGACTCTCGCTCTTCGTCGCGCGAGATGTCGGGCAAATTGTAGGTATTAATAGTTGCCTTACTTCCTCCACCCAGACTGTCGATACTGCTACAGCCAGCGATGGCGCTGGTCCCAGCTAAGGCGAGCACACCCCGCCGGGTCAGCCGAGGGGATTTCCCGCCAGTCTCAGACGCCTCATCTGTCATGCCCGCTCACCACCGATCTGGGTGCGTCGGTCACTACTCGGTGCTGCCTCGCTTCCGTCTCCACTTTCCCCCTCTGCACCGACTCGCTGTCTTTCGCAGCTGTTGCCTCCAATGGAGGAGGAATAACTGGAGATGTCGTCTGCGTTGACCGTATCGGGAATCCGAATGAGCCAGACCGCGTACACCTCCTTGTCTGCTGTGCAGGGTTCGTCGTAGGGTCGACTCACCCGACCGTAGTCGGTCGTGATGTTCTCTGCCGTCCACCGGATCTGACAGAGCGTTAGTCGAAAGCACTCCTCGATCATCACAGTCTGGACGTAGACTGTTTCCGTGTCGAAGTCAGTCTCGTCGAGGAAGGTCCTGATTAGCGACCGGTCCACGTCTTCAGCAGCGGTGACCCGGTCGGCCTTGGATATCGTGTCGATAACCTCGGACTCCAGTCGACGGGTGTGTGGGCTTTCGGTCGGCCGACCGTCTCCATCATCGAGCCAGACTGGCCGACGGTCGGCGTCCACACGTGTGACAACTGTATCCGGGTCAGATACCGATCCAGTTCCGGGGGCACTCGAATCGTTGTTTTTGGAAGTGGTGCGTGTTGATTCGCCGCTGCTCTCGAAAACCCCGCTACAGCCGGCCAGAACTGTCGCTAGCCCGCAGACGCTGTGGAGGAGGGTGCGTCGGGTGGAGGGGACCATCGTGTAATGTTTCGCTTGTAATGTCATGTATAAAATTCTCGTGGTTGTTCAGATCACAGCAGACCATTCAGAGGAAGGTTCAGCTACAAATTTCGATACCGGTAGATGATGATACACTCGCAAATGCTGACAGTATACCACTATACCGAGGGATATTAGTCTATATACCACGTATTTAGGTTCAAATCCGCATATCTGGGTGACAAGGGCTATAATAAATAGATAGGACCACGGAACAGTGACCAGACGAATCCGTTCGCAACAAAACGGCTAAACCGGACCGGCGCATTCTGGCGATAATGGGGTCAGCGCAGTCCAAAGTCGCACAGCTGATCGAAACGTATGAACTGGCGTCGATGGGCGCGGAGCTGGAACGCGCCTGGCTCGGGAACACCGGGGAACGACAGAGTCTCCGTGACCTCGCTGATCGGTTCAATCAAGCTCTGCTCATGGCTGCAATCCGCGATGCGGGCATGGATGTGATCGACGGCGAACCGACGAACTTCTATCGGCTTCTGACGGATGACAATGTCAGTGCGGGGAAACGGATCGAGGCGCGGAATCGACTCGACCGAGCCGGCATCGACGTCGATACGTTGGAAGACCAGTTCGTCACGTATCAGGCGATTCGATACTACCTGACAGAGGTTCGCGGTGTGAGCTATGACTCCGAATCAGAAACTGAGCAGGTTGAGCAGGAACGCGGGACTATCGACCGCCTCCGCAGCCGCGTCGAGACAATCGTTCGGGACACGGTCGACCGACTGAACACCGCAGACAAACTCACTGTCGGCGAGTATCGAGTGTTCGTGAGCATTGATATTCGCTGTCAGGACTGCGGAATGCGTTACAGTATCAGCGACCTTCTCGACCGCGGCGGCTGTGACTGTGAATAATCGCTCAATAAATCCGGTCTTTGGGGAGAGCTACAACCGGGTCAAATATCGGTAATCCGGTTGTAGCTATCTGAGAGCGCCTGTGCGTCCTCGGGGAGCAACGCGACAACGAGATAGGAGGGGAACTCAGCGAAATACTCAACGAGTGAAGCGATACGCTCCGAGTCGATTGCTTCGAGCGAGTCAAGCAACATGAATGGAACCTCCTCGTACACATCGTGAACAAGGTAGCCGGCGAGTGCAAACACCAGCCCGGTCACTTCGCGCTCACTTTCGCTCAGATGGCCGACAGTGTCCTCGTAGACAGTTCCGCTGTCGGTGCTCCTAACGACGTGGAGGGTGAACGTCGACCCCGTGACGCTGTCGTCGCTATTATGGACTGGGTCATCTGGTGTGTCGGTCCGTTCAAGCCAGATCCGTTCGATATTACCATAACCGAGGATGTCGAGCAGGTCGTCCATCTTCTCGTTGAACTGGTCGGTCGCTTCGGCTTCGAGACGGTCGATACGCGACCGGAGGTCGATCAGTTCGTCAACCACCTCTTCCCGTTGCGCGGCCAGTTCGTTGTTCCGGCGGATCTCTGACTCGATGTCGGCGATTTCTTCGCTTACCTCGTCTCGTTCGGATTCGAGCCGGTCCAGTTCCAGTTCCAGTTCGTTCGCTTTCGTATGGAGGTCGAGCACCTCATCGAACTCTTCCGTCCGGAGCGTCGTGACCCGCTCCTCAAGTTCCTCGACGCGAGCCGAGAGGTTGTTGCGTCGCTCTCGGAGGTCAGTAACCGTCGTCTGCCGTCGCTCAATTTCTGCGTCAACGTCCTCAATCGTCGCCGTGAGTTCTTGTGCCCGCGTGCGTGTCTCCGCAATTTTGTCACGTTGGCCGGTCAGTTCATCGAGTTCATCTTCGATACTGCCGATCTCCGACACCATCTCCTGAAGATGGTCACGCATACTCTGGAGCGTCGACTCGATACGCTCCGGCTTCACCTGCGAGCCACAGGTCCAGCAGGTCGTCTTTGACCCCTTGTACAACTGATCAGTGATGTCACCCACGCTCTCGGGCTTTGCATCGATAGCGTCGGTTATCTCACGGTGTTCGCCGGACAGCAATTCCTCGTTGAACCCGATAACGTTCTGCAGTCGGGTGGTGTACTCTGAGAGTTCCCGCTTTCGTTCCCGAAGCCGGTCGATGTCTGATTCGAGCGCTTCGAGTCGTTCGGTCGGCGATTCCGGGAGGCCAGACCGTTCGACTGCGAGGTTACCCCGCTCGTCGCGTAACGCCGCAATACTCTCTTGCTCCGACTGAATATCATCTCGAACGCGTTTCAGTTCGGACCGAGTCGCCTGGAGTTCATCGAGAGCCGTCTCGAGTTCGTCCCTGTTTTTTTGAGTCGTCTGGAAATCTGCGTCCCGCTCGTCGATTCGGTCCTCCACTCGCTGGAGTTCGTCTCTGGTCTCAGCGATCTCGTCGCGTAGATCTGCCTGTTGCCGCTCGAGATCCGGGAGGTCACGCTTGAGCGACGCGATACGGTCGAGTTCCGCATCGATCTCTTCCTTGCGCTGTTCGGCCGCACGTATCTGTCGGTGGATAGATGCCACATCGACTGGCCGCATAATGATCTCTCGGAGGTCCACACCCCGTTCGACGGCTCGCCTAGCCTCGTTGTCTTCGAGCAGGAACGCGAACAGGTCCGCAACTGTCGAGTCAGTGAGAAGGCCGAGGCCAGACCCGGCAACCCCGTCGTCAGTTCTGGTCAGTGTTCGGGTGTACGTTTCCTCTCCCAGTGAGAGTTCGACGCGCCCCTGGTCTGAGTCACCTTTCACGCTCGCCCACTCGCTCCCATGGGCGGCCATCACCGACTGAAGAAATGACGTCCGATTGGTCGCATTCCGGCCTCGAAGCACTGTCACCCCTGGTGGAACCTCGACTGTCGTTTCGTCGATCCCCCCGATCTTCTCGACGGTGACGGTTGCCACCTCCCCGGATACCGAGAGTGAACCCATATTTCGGTGTGTGCGAGTGACGGGCATAAGTACTATGACGCGCGTGGCACCGCCCATTCGGATTTTCACCCTAATGGTTGCCGGCGACTAACAAGCATATGTCTGTTATTCCATCGAATTCATGGCTATAGTTCCATGCAGAAACAATCGCCCAAATACAGATATCAAACAGTTTCGGTAAATAACACGCTCAAACGTGTATTTTTATATCACACAATGGGCGTAGCTGTCGATGTCGTTGACCATGACAGATCAAAACCGGGCCGAGAGTGCGCTTCGCGCTCACGTAACCTCCGTCAAGGAGGACCTGATGACGGGCGTATCGTTCATGATTCCCTTCGTGACTATCGGGGGTATCTTCCTCGCCGTCGCGTACGCGATAGGGGACACACAGGCAGTGTTCGAGAACACCGGCTCGGCAGGCTGGTTCCTCGCACAGATCGGCGTAGCCGGGCTGACAATTATGGTTCCGATCCTCGGCGGGTACATCGCGTACGCCATCGCCGACCGTCCGGGACTCGCCCCGGGGTTCCTGCTGGCGTACATTCTCCAGCAGGGAAACGTCGTCGCCGAAGCGGCAACAGTAATCGGTATCTCCGGTGGCGAGGCCGGTGCCGGCTACCTCGGTGCAATCGTCGCTGGGCTGCTGGCTGGGTACGTCGCACGCTTCTTCAAGAACCTCGATGTCCCCGAGTTCATCCAGCCGATGATGCCGGTGTTGCTAATCCCTGTCGCAACGATGGCAGTTCTGACGCCGATCATGTTGTTCGTTCTGGGCGTCCCCGTCGCACTCGCTAACGAGGGGCTGACGTCCTTCCTGCAGTCGATGCAGGGCGGTCAGGCTATCGTCGTCGGCCTCATCCTCGGCGGGATGATGGCCTTCGACATGGGTGGCCCGGTCAACAAGGTCGCCTACGTGTTCGCGACCGGACTCATCACCGAAGAAATCTACGCGCCGATGGCGGCGGTGATGATCGGTGGGATGATTCCGCCGATCGGCCTCGCGCTCTCGAACTTCATCGCCCCGCACAAGTACGCGGCTGAGATGTACGAGAACGGAAAAAGCGGCGTCGTGCTCGGTCTGTCGTTCATTACAGAGGGTGCGATTCCGTACGCGGCCGCGGACCCGCTCCGCGTTATCCCGGCTATTGTCGCTGGCAGTGCTGTCGGCGGTGCGACATCGATGGCCCTCGGCGTCACGATGCCTGCGCCCCACGGCGGTATCTTCGTTGTCCTCCTGTCAAACCAGCCGCTCGCGTTCCTGGGCAGCATCCTGCTGGGTTCGCTTGTGACGGCTGTTGTTGCGACAGTTATCAAGCCGGACTTCGAGGACCGCGTCGACACCGGAGCAGAGACGAGCAGCACGCAACCAACGGATGACTAATTACGGTGAGTACAATGACAGACGCAATCTCAGCGGACGATATTGAAGAACTGATTCCGGCAAACCACATCTCGCTGTCCGAACCACCAGCGGAGAAGGAGGCGTGTATCGAGTCTCTGCTAGACCTGTTGGTCGACAGTGGCAGGGTCGAGGACCGCGACCGCGCACTCGAAGCACTGCTTGAGCGTGAATCGGAGACCACCACGGGTGTCGGCATGGGAATCGGGATTCCACATGCGAAGACTGACGCTGTGAGTCGCCCGTCGCTCGCGTTCGCCCGCTCGCAAGAGGGCGTCGACTTCGGCTCCATGGACGGCGAGCCTGCGACACTTATCTTCATGATTCTCGTCCCGGAAGCCGGCGGCGAGGAGCATCTCAATATCCTCAGCTCCCTCTCTCGAGCCCTGATGCACGACGACGTTCGGGACCGACTCCACGCGGCGGCGGACGAAGCGACCGTTCAGGACGTACTCCGGGAGGCCATCGCATGACGGTCGAGCGCACTGTGACGATTGTTCCAGAAGCCGGTCTGCACGCCCGGCCGGCGTCAGCGTTCGTCCAAGCCGTCAACGACCACGAGGCTGAGGTCTCAGCCGGGCGGCCGGACGATGATCTCGTCCAGGCGGCGAGTATGATCGCCATCACCAGCCTCGGCGTCGGACAGGGCGATGATATCAAACTGGTCGCCGACGGCTCGGATGCAGAATCCGTACTCGATGAGCTGGAACGAATACTGACAACGCCGGAAGCGGAACTGGACACTGACGATGGCTGAACGCACGCTCCACGGGACCGGTGCCACGCCGCGCTCCGGCGTCGGGACAGTTGTCTGGTACGGTCGCGACATCTCGCTCCCGGACCCAGACGACGTGGAAGTCGATCCTGAGACAGAACGCCGGCGGTTCGCCGACGCGGTCGACACCGCCCGCGCTGAACTAGAATCTGAACGTGAGGCGACTGCCGAACGCGTCGGAGAGGACGAGGCCGCGGTGTTTGATGCGCACATCCAGTTCCTTGAGGACCCGACCATCGAGGACGCAGTCGAGACGATGATTGCCGATGGGGGCCCAGCACCCAACGCCGTGGACGCCGTGTTCGGCGAACACATCGAACAGTTCGAGGGAATGGACGGTCGAATGGCCGAGCGCGCAGACGACCTTCGTGACGTGCGTGACCGACTCCTCCGTCTGCTGACGGACGGCGAGCGGGTCGGCCTCGGTGACCTACCGGCGGGCAGTGTCGTCCTCGCCGAGCGGTTGACTCCCAGCGACACGGCACAACTCGACACAGAACGCGTCGCCGGCTTTGCCACAGTCACTGGAGGGCGGACGTCCCACGCAGCTATCTTCGCCCGTTCGCTCGCTCTGCCAGCCGTCGTCGGTATCGGGACAGATCTCGACACCCTTGAAGACGGAGCAGAGGTCGTGGTCGACGGCGACAACGGGACCCTGCTGGTCAGTCCTGACGACTCCGAACGGGCGGCCGCAGCGAACGAGTCGGGAGCCGCTGTCGTCAATGATTCAGTCAAAACAACTGACGGACGACACGTCGAAGTGGCGGCAAATATCGGCCAGCCGGCGGAACTGGAACCCGCAGCAAAACGGGGTGCTGACGGCGTTGGCCTCTATCGGACCGAGTTCCTCTTCCTCGACCGCGAGACGCCCCCCTCGGAGGACGAGCAGTACGAGGCAATCCGCCAGGCGCTCGACACGTTCCCAGATGGGCGCGTCGTCGTCCGGACGCTGGATATCGGTGGCGACAAGCGTATTCCCTATCTCGACCTGCCAGACGAGGAGAACCCATTCCTCGGCGAACGCGGAATCCGGCGCTCACTCGCACCGGATTCGGACCTGTTCGCCACGCAGCTCCGTGCGCTCCTACGCGCTGCCGCGGATGGGGCGGGGGACCTCGCCATCATGTTCCCACTGGTGGCCACTATCGAGGAACTCGACGCCGCACTCGACGCGCTAGAGGCGGCGGCCGGTCTTGACGACTACGACGCCGTTGATCCCGAAGTCGGCGTTATGATAGAAACACCGAGTGCCGCCTTCATGGCCGACGAACTCGCCGCACGAGTCGATTTCCTCTCTATCGGGACGAACGACCTCACGCAATATGTGATGGCCGCCGACCGCGAGAACGAGCGCGTCGGCGACCTGCACGACCCGACTCATCCGGGCGTCCTCCGCGCCATCCAGCAGACAGTCACCGCAGCCCACGCCGAAGACATCTGGGTCGGGATGTGTGGCGAGATGGCAGGTGACCCGGATTTGACAGAGCTACTTGTCGGTCTCGGCCTCGACGAACTCAGCATGAGTGCCGTGACGATTCCGGAGGTCAAGACGGCCGTCAGCGAAACCTCGTACAGTTCCGCGAGCGAGCGTGGGGACCGCGCCCAACTCGCCGCAACGCGCAGCGAAGTCCACACCACACTAGACACATGAAACTCGTCGCAGTCACCTCCTGCCCGACTGGGATCGCACACAGTCAGATGGCAGCCGAGAACCTCGAACAGACAGCCGAAGAACAGGGTTACGATATCAAGGTGGAAGTTCAGGGAGCGATGGGCGCGGAGAACGAACTCTCCGATTCCGACATTGAAGCCGCCGACGCCGCCATCATCGCCTCCGATACGTCGGTCAGTCAGGACCGATTCAGCGGTGTCCCGCTAATCGACGGAACCGTCAAAGACGCTGTTAACGACGCTGAAGGAATGATTGCTGACGCTGTCGAAGCCGCTGATGGCGACAAGCCCGCCACAGAGACCGACGTTGGCAGTTCCGAAGCCTCGGCGGGGCCGGACCAGCAGCGCCGGCGCGGCGGCGATCGCTCGAAGAGCCTCGTTGCGCGGCTGAAGCGTCTGTTCAGTTGAGGCGCGGGTTTTCACACCGAGAAGCGACAGCTCCGATTGACAGACCGAACACGTCTCTGGTCACCAAACTGACCGTCTCGGTAGCGGTCCCGGCTAGCTTATTTGTCCGCATCTAAACAGCTAGACGCTCTGTGGCCACCAGCAGACGGGTCGAGGAGGTACCCGAAGGCCGTCGTCCCAGACTCCGGGCCGGCCTCCAGTTCTAGCGTCTGTCGCTCCTCAGTGACGCCGAACTCGGGGAAGTACTCGGTCGTCGTCGTCCGAACGTCACTGACGCCGAGGGGATAGACGCTGAGTAGGGCCGAGCTCTCGTCACTGCCAGTCGCCCGCACCGTTCCCGAGTCCTCGACTGTGACAGCGACCTCCGGATGGAAGTGGAGTCGGGAGACGCTTGGTTCGGTTTCTGTGTCGGGTCCCCGAAGTTCGTCCCGAACCAACCACCAGTCGTCGCTGGCGAGAATCGTCCTGTCGTGCCGGTACGACGCCGGTGCTGCGGCGGCTGTCTCATAATGCCCCCTGAAGAGAGTTGGGTCGGCCCCCTCGTATTCGGCCGTCGGTTCCGTCCGCGCGCCCATCAGGTACTTGCCGCCGATTTCGATAGGCTCCGTCTCGCCGACCTGGACGGTGTTATGGCCGGCAACGCTTCTGGCGTACTGCCGCCGCTCGTTGTCGGCGTAATCGTACACGCCGGTATCCGTGAGCACGCGCTGTCCGTCGACCCAGAGCAGGACGCTCAGCATGTCGTTGTGGGAGTGACCCGGCAAGTTGGAGGGCCCCACCGGCCCACCGTCTACCAGTAACTGCCCGTGGTCGGTGTCGAGCCAGTAGTACCCCGTCTCGCCGCCCATCGGACTGTGTGACGGGACCGGGCGGTCGTCGGCCCCGAACCCGACGGCCCCGGCGTATCCCAGGCAGGCCGTCAACGGGAGCGACTGCCCGAACACGGCGTCGTTATACAGCGGGAGCCGCTCATCCGGCGGTGAGAGGTATCGCAAGTACGCTACGGCCTGTTTCGTCATCGCTATCAGCCAGTTGGGGGCTGACCGATCACTGGCTGCCAGTAGCGAGCAGGCCGTCACGAACCGCGTTGTAACGATTGCATGGTACATCGGCGACCGTTCATAATGGCCGCCATCAGCAAGGAACTGTTTAGCCCCTGTACGGCCGAGGACAGAGATCCCGTCCGAAATCCAGGACGTGTCAGCCTCTGGGAAAGTGAGTCCAGCCATGAGCAGTGCGAGCCCGTTCTCGATGAGGTGATTACCGCCGACATCAGCCTCGATGTGGTTTGTGAGAAAAAGCGAATTGCGATATATCTCTGGGGCAAGTGCCTCAGTGAGTCTCTCTGGAACGTCTTCCTGGGTGTCCCCAGTCCGCCACGCGAGGTATCGGGTGAGTGTTTGTATGCGGAGTGACACTGCCCACGGTGTCCACGCATTTCGAAGGTATCCTGGCTGGCCGATCTCCATACTATCGGCCCAGTCTCGCACCCACTGGTCGAACACCTCGACAATCCTGTCCGGGGCCGACTGTGAGCCCGTAAACCCAAGCGTCGCCCATCGGAGTGGTTCGAACGCGTATAGTTTCAGCGGCCAGAGTAGCGGATAGTTGTCGAACCGGTCGTCAAACCAAGTAGGATGCTCCGGCGACCGGAGCTGTGTGGTCCTGTTAAGGAACGTCAGGGTACCGTCGGCCGCCTGGCGGCTCCGTTGCTGGAACATCTTGACGGTCGCCTCCGAAAGTTCTGCACGAAGCAGGCCAAGGTCCGCTTTGATCGGACTGGTTCCCACCGAGAGGGTTCGAGGAATCGCTGCGTTGTATTGCCCGTTGAAGTCGAGCGGGAGTCGTGTGAGCAAGGTGTTACGAGTCGTCCGCTCGGCCATCCCAAGCACCTGTGCAGACTCCAACTGTGTGAGCGTGTGTCCGTACAATCTGACCGCTTTCGGAAGCGTCTGCAGGTGCTCAGTCATGATCGGGATCTGGAGTCGTACACGATTCCCGTCGTCCACTCACTGTCAATGTCCGAAAAACCTCACCAAGTTGACCCGCGATGGCTTGCCGGTCATACTCCTCGGATACGACTCGATGTCCGTCTTGACCCATCGCCACCCGCTTTTCGGGGTTTTCGAGGAGGGTTTCAATCGCTACCGCAATACTTTCTGGGTCGGGTTCCGTGTGGATCCCTACGTCTGTATCCGTTGCGAACCGCTTGATTTCTCCCCGCCCGGTGACAACGACGGGTAGCGAGCAGGCCATGTACTCGTACAGCTTCGTGGGTATTGCATAGTCCAGTTCTGGACTGTCTTTTATTGGGGCCAATCCGACAGTTGCACTGTCGAGGATCTCCGGGATTCGTTCACGGTCCACCAGTCCAACAAATTCGACGCGGTCTTCAAGCCCAAGTCGATCTGTCACACTCTTGAGCCGAGACACCTCGTCCCCGTCGCCGACCAACTGAAGTAAGGCATTGTCACTTGAAACGTGTTGCATTGCCCGGATACACGGTTCAAGTGCCTGTGCACTCCCGATATTCCCGGTGTATACGATTCGCGAGTCGTTATTTTCAGGAGTCGATACCGAGGAAAACCGGTCGGTGTCAACACCGTTCGGGACGACTCGAACCCGATCCCTAAGTTCGCTGCCGTACGTGTCACCGACTGCATCTCTAAGTGTCTCAGTCGTTACCGTAATGCGATCAGCCGAGTGTAACGCGAGACGCTGGAACGTGCGGCCGGCCTTTACCAGTGGACTATCTGCTGGAATGTATCCAAGGGCGATTGAGTTCTCAATCCACAGATCGCGGACATCGATTACCCATGGATTCCCGATGGCAGCAGCCACAAGTCCGGGGAACCCAGTAGTGATTGGCGGTGTAGATGTCATGACAACGTCATACTGCCGGAAATTCACGACTAGCCAGAGTGCCGCATGCAGTGCGAATATAACGTAGTAGGGAAGTCGACAAAGCAGAGAGGGGTTCTCTCTCTGTGGCTGCCATGTCCACAAGCGGTGGACGATCACGCCCTCATCGCGTTCTGTCTGCTTGCGCTTCCAAGTTCGTTCGAAGTTTCCCGGTGGGTAACAGAGAGACGGTGCCAGAACGGTCACGTTGAACTCATCACCGAGATTAACGGCTGTGTCGTGAATTCTGGATGCATTGCCGCCCTTTTCAGGCGGATACCGCTGAGAGACGATGACACAGTTAGTCGTCATTGTCGTGAAGTGTGTACGTCGACTGTCTCACTGTCAGATGCTTCTCGTTCCATCTTGACGACGGTCCCGTGTCCGCTGGCCGGTCGCTACTCATCGACATCAAGCCATTGCACTGTATCCCTGACGGGGGTATTAGTATACGTCTGATACTCCTGCGGCATCCTGAATCTGAATCCAGTATATACACTGCTAAAGCGTTATATGTTGACTTATCGGACGCGCACAGCCTTGAAGAAAACGGGCTGTTAGACAAAACATGGTCAAGCTATCAAAGTACATTTTAATAAAGTATTTTGACCTGATTGGCAAACGAACAGCGTGACAGACGCAACAAGAGAGGTCCCAGTCAAATTATTCAGGTTCTCTACAGGCCACGTGAATTATCCGGTAACGGCTTCACAAATAGGATCTGGTCGATAAATCAAACGCTCAAGATCCGGGTGATTAGAATGAGTCAGAATACAGTCACAACTGTCCATACCACATTATCCGGATACTGTAGGGTCCCGGGCGGTGCCAACCCGTTCAACACGGATCCGGCTTGGTATCAGACCGAGTTAATGACTTCCTACGACTGACTGCAGTGTCCTGTACTCGACCATACTGACCAACTAGACTGCGTGGGCATCTACTCCCGAGGTAGGAGGTTCTTACCACTATCCTATATTAATAACTTAACTTAAGCTAACTGCCTCCAAGTATCTTTTATTGGTAAATAAAACAGGGCAAACTTACTTCGACTGGTAGCATCAGTAAATACGGGACCTCCACCAGCGGTGAGTGTGATGAATACCGAATCGGAGCAAAGTAATGAGTTACTAACGGAAGAAGCGGAGGGAGAAAAAGATCGGAACAAACCACTAGACGAGGACCGACAAGGTACGATTAACCGCAGGGAATATCTCAGAGTTGGTGCTGTCACGGTCGCCGCGCTCGTTGGTGCGAACAGCGTTACTGCAACCGAATCGTCACAGCAGACGCAGTATATGACTGATTTCAGTGAGTACGCGCTATGACTGAAGACATAACCGAACACGGTGCGGTAGCGAACCCAGACGACCCCTCGTTCGACGCGGCGAAACGTAACTGGAAAGCAGTGCTTGACGCGGCAAATGCCACCGGGGACGGCGGCGAGATTTATGTCCCTGAGGGGACGTTCTACTTCGCCCGTGATAGTCGGTCTTCGTTCTTTGAGTTCGGCGGACAAGAACCCGCTGGGATCTCGATCACCGGTGCTGGTCCTGAGCGCTCAGCGTTAGGGGTGAGCAGACACACTGACTCGTCATCCCACCCAATACAGACAGGGTTCTACTACGACGATGGTGTCGATCACGGCACGGTCACGATCCGTGATATACGGCTGGACGGAAACTACGAGAACCTACCAGACCTTCGCAGTGCTGGTGGAGGTTCTCGATGTATGAATATCGCTGGTAGTGGAGATGTACACTTCTCGAATGCACATATCCGTGGCTGGTATCAAGAGGCAATCCTTGGCCGGGACGTGCTACGGACCGTTGACCGGTGTACGTTTGAAGAGAACGCCATAGCGGACCACAATTATTCGGGCGGCGGACACATCGGCCACCACATCACTACCCATGCAAGCGAGGGTAACCCCCTCACGGTGACGAACTCACATTTCATCGACTGTTCAGGGAGCGCAATAGATGTTCGGTTTAACACCGGCGAGATACGCATGCAGGACTGTTACGTGACAGGGACCGGTGCCAACCTGTGTAAATTGAGTGCTTCCTCGCTGTTCGATGTCCGACGTGTCTATCATCGTGCCAACACCCCATCACTCGAATCGAAGCTCGACGAAAAGTCGGGTGAGAACTTCTATGGCCGATGTTTCATCAATAGGCTGTCCGATCGCACTGGTGGCGTGCCGACAGTGTATCTTGAGGATGTCGAAACCAGAGACCACATGGGATACGCTATCCAGGCTGCCGCAGGGCAACTGAACCTTCAGGGAGACAACTTTGCAATCCACAACGCAACGTTCGAACTAGCTGATGAAGTGTTCCGTGACCGTGACGGAGCACACTTCTCCGATGTGGCTCTCGACCGCGTGTCAGTGCACAATTGCGAGCAAGCATTGTTCGGCACGCAGGACTCGGACGGGGCTATCAAAACGCTCGCGCGTGATGGGAACGGCGGTCTTGGCGATACCGGCGCGATCACAATAGAGGCTGACGAGCAGGGTGCCAGCCCGCTCACACCCAATGTTCCGGCTGCATCTGATGTCGGTATCAACTCAGCGTCCGATGACTCTGGGGGGGACACGACCACTACCTCCGAGCCACCGTTGTTCGATCACTGGACACCGCAGTGGTTCAGTTCCACGAGCGATTGGGGCGTTGATACCGGGTCGGAGTTCGCGGGAGAATCTGCCCTCGCTTTCGAGAACACTGACGGGAATCGCACTAGATATGCCATATCCGCGGACGATATCGGCCAACCGGGCGACGTTGAGGTACTGGATAAGTTTCGAGTCCCCTCGTTCGCCACGAACGCGGAATACGGGTTCCACGCTCGGGTGTACCTCCGTGCCTCCACGGTCAACCGAAAGGCCAACGGCTACTGGATAGAGATAGAAGATCGTGCAGACTCGTTCCGCCTCGGCAAATACACCGACGGGAATACAACAACGATAGCCCGGTTCGGCACGCCACAGGAGAATGAGTACTTCTACAGACGGTTCCGTGTGGAGGGGTCTGAGCTGAAAGCCAAAGTGTGGCCCGCTGGGACTGACGAACCCACTGAGTGGGACGTTGTCGAGACCGACAGCGACCACACTGACGGCTGGGTCGGACTGGGATCGTTCGACCCGCAGCGCGTCGAAACGGACGTCTTCAGCGCTGTGACTGGCGGTGCCACCGCTCAATTCCCAGACTCCGAGACGACAGAGACGGCACCGTCCGTCTCCTGGGCAACGCCAACCGACGGTGAAGTAACAAGTGGCGAAGTGACGTTACAGATCGCAGCGAACGACGAGGAGGATACTGCAGACGCATTGACCGTAGAACACCGTATCGGCGATGCGAGCTGGAATGTGGCCACTTACAACGCTGAGACGGGATATCACGAGGGCACGTGGGACACGACGGGAGTTGATGGGGGCGACTACCAACTCGAAGCGCGTGTGACAGACTCTGCTGGAAACAGCGCTACGGCCTCAGTCACCGTAACCGTAGACAACGGGACGGCCTCGAACCCCCCGGAGATCGAGACGATGGATGTGACCCGGACCGATATTGATGACTGGTCACGATTCGATGTCGACTGGACCGTAACGGACGCCGATGGGGACCTCGATATGGTCGTCACGACGCTCCTCTCTCAGGGAACAGTGGTGGCTGCCGATAGCACCCGTGTCAGCGGGGACCGGGTCAGTTACACGCACCGATTGCGAGACCGCGGTCAGGTCGACGAACTTCGGATCACGGTCAACGATGTCGAGAACCAAGTGGATAGTCTGAGCGAAACGCTGTAGTCCACCTCCCGTTGTATTTAGCTCCCCGTTTGCGGGGCGAAGTTGCAGTGTATATCCTCAAACGGTTCGTCACTCTTTGTAGCCGAGTTTGCGGAGTTGGAGTCGGACGTTCTCGGAAATCTCGCCATCAGTAGCAGCAACTTCGGCGTTTGTCACCGACTGCACGTGGTCGTCCAGAGCGCCAGCTAGCCTGTCGTAGGCGATAGACTCAGTCTCGTCTGGTTGGTTGATTTTCTCTGGTTCGGAGTTGCGCCTACAAAAGAGGTCCTCGCCCGTCTCCAGATCCCTGATGAGCTTATACTCTCCATCAGTTCCCATTAGTCCGCCGTCTTCGTGATCGTAGCTCTCAGTGAAAACAATCCTGTCACTGGTAGCGTCAAAGTCGTACTCGGCGATATCGCGCCCGTCAACTGACTTGGGTGCCTCGATACCGGCTCTGTTCAATATCGTCGGGACAAGGTCGATATGTGAAACCGGGCTTTCTATCTCGCCACCACTGATGTCGGGTCCATCTATCATCATCGGAACACGAATATTCTCCTCATAAAGAGCGCTTCCCGGATGAAAAACACGTCCCTTCTCGTTGAACGCTTCGCCATGGTCCGACGTGAACACAAGGAGTGTCTCCTCTGAACCGATCGTCTCGTCGAGTCGCTCAAGCAGGTTACCAAGTTGCCGGTCGAAATACTCGATTTCACCACGATACAGACGCTCAAGGGTGTCTATATCGCCCTCGGCGGCCTCGGACCGTTGTTCGTTGACTTTATGAAACAGTTTTACCGCCCGCCTCCGGCTGATTCCCTCACTGACTGTCCCTTCATGTGGATAGTACGGATTGTGCACATCCATATAATGAGCCCAGATAAACACGGGCTTAGACTGCCGTTGGGTCCAGTTGACGATATGTTGATTCAACTCTTCGGCCGGCTTGTAGAGGTTACTACCAAGCTGAATCCCTAACCGTTTACCGGCGTTCTGGTAAGTCCAGTAGATGAGGTCTGAGAGTTCCTCGGTAGCGACAGCCCGTTCCACAGCCGTATTAAACAGTGATGTGAGCCGGGACTCTGTGTCCCCATCGTCTCCACTGTCCCGACCCAGATAATAGTCGAACCCTCTATCGTAGTTGTATGTCGGGCTCAGATATGTGTTCGAGTGGAAGCCACCCGTGGCGTACCCCTCTTCAGACAATCGCTCCGCAATATGCACTCGGTCCGGGTCAAATCCTGTCTCCGCTGATTCGAACGTCCAGGGATAGCTCCCGCTCAGAATTGAGAGAAACGACTGCTTCGTGTATGGTGCGTTTGCGTACGCAGTGGAGCAAGTGAGCCACTCTTCAGTCATCCGTGGAAGCGTTTCGAGCGAGGCAGGAGCTTTCGGGCCAGAAACATAGTCAGCACGCAACGAATCGACAGTAATGAAAACGATATTTTTCATTGCTATCGCCTCCACTGGGGGGAGCTGTATCCCTCGAATCGAATCCGTTCACCCTTCGATAAATAGTCCTCCGTGTTGCCCCAATTTGGGTCCAGCATGAGCGACTTAACAACTTTTAAGAAAATAATTATATGTTTCCTAACCGACTTAAACTTCTGCTTCGGTACTATGTCTATCTGATAATACTGTAGATCGGTAGCTCCTCTTACTCTTCAGTCGTATACACCGTATTTATTGGTTCAGTGTGGAGTCAGTTCGGACCCGTTGTTGCTCTGTCAGCCGCGGTAGCATTAACGAGGTACTGCGTATAATCTCCGTTATCATACAGTCGGTTGACCGTTTGGTCCCGTTCAAGTTGATCGAAATCACCAGGTGTGTATCGCCACCGGTCGCGGTAACCCGGGAACAGCTCTGGATACGTGATGCGGCCCTTGCGCGTGATTGTAAGGTAGTGGTCGGACTCGTAACTACTCCCGAGATACTGTCGCGTGGTGTAGTTGAAATGACTCGGCGGTGTCCCTTCGTCGAAATTGTCCGGTGTCTGAACACCGTTCCGATAATCGTGGTGTCGGTGAAAAGTGATTCCGAAGCGGTCTAGATTTTCGGTGGCCTCGCCATGACCCATCAGCCACGCGCTCCCCTCAAGTTCCATCTCGGTTACCTGTGGATTCCGTTCAGAACTGAGCGGTGATTTATACACGCTAAACGTAGAAAGGCTTGCGAGCAGTAGGAGAATCACCACAGCTGCCGGCCAGAACCCTCCAGTCCGTCCGATCCGTCTCTCGCTCCAGTCGATCTTTCTCCATCCGACATACAACAGCTGCCCGACCAAGATGATAGCGCCGATCTTCGCGATCTGGAAGGGTCGGTTTGGCGGGACGATGAGGTCTGAGACTAAAAATAATAACCCTCCGAAACTGAATACGACCACCGTCCCGATAAGCATCCCAAGGTGTGGTGTAGGGGTATATCGGCTTTTCCAGACCAGAAACGCTGCAGCGACTGTGAATGCGAACCCGAGACCGAACAGCATGAACTCCACGCCGTACTTGAATGTTATCACCCGGAGGATATCAATGAGGGCCGGCGACGACTCTTGAATGGTGCTCTGATAAGCGGCCACTGGCGGTTCTCCTTGGTTGACACCGAACAGGGTAGCGTAGATTCGCTTGAAGCGCAAAAGGATACCCGCGTACTGCGTGTACCACACTGCAAACAATGCCACTGAGAGCGAAAAGAGGTTTTTTGTTGTGGGGAGGGTGCCGTCCATACTCGGAATGTGATTGCTGCCGCGATAGAGGACAAATACTCCAATGACAAAAAGCGCAGTTAGCGGGTGATAGAAGGTCTGTGCGAAGAGTGCGATCACGAATGCGGCTCGGGTGACAGGTGTTGCGCTTTGATCGCTCTTGAAGAGAAGATACAACGAGAACGGTATCAGCATGATACTCAGTGCGAAGGGGCGGAACCCGAGATGTGCGAATCGAAGCACAGGGAGCATGACGAACGGGAGTCCGAAGAGCATCTGTCGTCGGGAATCGAACACGGTCCGCAACAGATAGAACATCGCTCCGTAGTACAGCAGAGAAAACATGGGTGACAGAACCATCACGACCGTCGTCCAGTCGAGACCCGTTGCATTGGAGACAGTAACGGCCAGAACGTGGGCCGGCGGGTAGATATTGGCGCCAATTTCGCCGGTGACGACAAAATCACGGATGTAGCCGAGATGCGACATCGGGTCTTCCCGCCCATACATCTGATACCCACGCAGAAACGGCATGAGAAAGAGGATCAAATTAGAGAGGACCATGAGCACGAGCGCCGGTCGCCACGTCGTATCCGCAGGTTCAGCTGCGCTCAAGAGTATGACGAGGCCGCCCACGAACAATGCCCCAACAATCGAGACCCAAAAATACCACGGGAGCGTCCCGTAGATAGATATTTCATACTTGGTTGCCGATGGCATCGCAGAAACGACTGCGACTGCGATCATGAGCAGCCCCGTCCCAAGGAGCGTAAGCAATTCGAGGTGCCGGGCTCGACTCATTGATGTCGCTCCATGGAACATCGCTGGAAGAGCCACATCGTCGGGCGAGAGGAATCTCCTTGATCAAGAGCATCAGATGATCCTTTACTTGATCGTGCTTGCATATGTTTCACTTTCCGAATTGCATACATTGTTATGCGATCATTTAGATGTCTCCACAGGGCCGCCTGAAAAATACGAGGTCCGACCCGCGAGGGATTCCGCTCACGTCCAGCGTGCTTATTTGATGATGCTTGAACCCACGGACTGAAGCCCTGACTGCGTCTGCGTCTCGGTCTATCCACGGACAGGAGGATGCCGCTCCGCCGCAAAGTACCAGTTTCGAATCAACGGATAGGTGGTTACTGAAGCTACGTGAATCAATCAGAGCATGATTCTCCGTAATATACCGTTATCAACCGATGTCCCATATGGAAACAGACGATCAGCGCTGGTAGATGGGATGCTAGCGACGAACGTCCTCAACGGCAGAGCATGGACGACAAAAACTTGCTGGCAGATCACATCGTATTCTCCGTCGAACTCCAAGAGCAACGGATTACAGTTCTTCTGTGCGAAGCCATTCCGTCTGCATCACTGACTGTGACCTGGTCTGTATCGCCATCTCTCCAGGTCTGAAATGAAAACGATAGCAGCGGTTCAGTTGATAGGATGGCGCAGTGTCCGGTTTCCTGACAGTGTGTATTCGCTGCCATATGGCAGTCGTGAGCATTCAGGTACCGGAAGCAGGACCGTTGGTTACCTGCTGTCGGAGGGAGGCAATCGATTCATAAGACCACTTCCCACCCAGCGACGCGAACAAATGTGGATACACTGGCCAGTACAAAGGGTTTGCCAGCGCGGATAATAAAAAATACTTCCTGGCTTCCTTGTAGTGGTCGGCTCTAACTGCAGACCGTGCCAGCGAGCGGCGCATTGTGGCTTTGAACATCCGCTCGTAGTAAATTCCGTACTCCGCCGCAACCCAGTCGTGCTTCGAGATGAGCATTGGATACGCCACATCTCGCTTCTGTTCATATTTTTTTGTAATGCTGTCAGGGAGTCCAGTCTGACGGTACGTCAGCGTCTCCCGAACTGGCCGGAAGTGTGTGTGCTGTGCAAGGCGGAAGAACCACTCACGATCTTGCCAGGCAGGCAACCTCTCGTCGGGTAATCCTGCAGTTTCTATGACTGTTGTGTCGACCATAACCGAGGAAAACTGACCAAAGTTCGTGCCGGTCAGGAGATCCTTCATTACGTCGCCCGATGCAATTGGTGTCGACACTGTTGTGCCCTCCGGCCCGTCCTTCCGAACGCCGGTGTACACAACACCGGTCTCCGAGTCAGTCTCCTGAAATGCTTGAACCTGCTTTGTGATCTTCGTCTCGTCCCACTGGTCGTCATCGTCCAAAAATGCGACATATCGGCCGTCAGCCGCTCTAATTCCCGTATTTCTAGCAGCGTTCGCTCCTTGGTTCTCGTCATGGCGAAGGATACGAAACGAGTTTTCCACCGTCGGATCGAATGAGTCCAGCGTTTCCCTAACAGGGGTCGGAGATGCGTCATCGACGACGAACAACTCAATGTTGTCATACGTCTGCTCTAGAACACTCTGGATGGCGCTCGATAACCTTTCGTTCCGGCCGTACGTCGGTATGATTGCGCTCACGAGCGGTGTTGTCGCTTCGTCAGTGTCCACGGACTCATTCATGTGGCTTCAGTATCGGCGGTCGAGACCGACGGTGTTCACTATTCGGCACCTACTATTGCCGTCAAACGGGAAGACATTGTTTGGAGATCTCGCTAGTACCGGCCGATAAATCTCACCTGCTGGAGAAGCACCCCCGGAATCAAAAAAAAGGTCCTAACCGAATATTAGGCACACGCCTGAAAGCGATACCGATACTGGAGTTGACGAGGCCGTTAGATGTGTTCCGTCTGATGAAGGATGCTACTCCCATCATCGGATGTAAAATGGGGTTAAGAAGGGAATAACAATGCTGTCAATCACGGCATATGCGAGTATGCTTACTAGGACCGTATCAAGTGATGTGCTCTCCGCTGGTACATAACTTGGTCTACACGTGCAAAAACAATGACTGATGACTCAGGGTTGGCGTCGCAGATCGGCCGACGGAAACTCCTTGCCCTCCTTGGATCAGCTGCGGTCACTGGCGGTGTCGTCCATGAAGTGTTTGGGAGTCGGTTTACTGGGCCCAGTGAGGAGCCGCTGGTCAGCGTGGAGGGGACGCCGGAGACAAAACCAGATGGAGAAAATGCGCCAGAACCGAATGGGGAAAACATCAGGGATCACGGTGCGAAACCGAATCCGACTGATCCGGGCATTGAGGCCGCAGAGCGGAATCTGAATGCCCTCCAAGCTGCTGCTCAAGCGGCTGGTGCTCACGGGTCGATCTACGTTCCAGAGGGAACGTACTATATTGGCCGTAGAGGAGCGCAGTACGAACCATTCAATCGGATCGGTGCCGACGGGGATATGCCACCCGGCATCTCAATTTATGGGGCCGGCCCACAAGCCTCGGAACTCGCTATTACCGAACGACTTCAGGCCGGGTCGCACCCGGTTCAAACGGCCTTCCGTTATATGGATGATGTGAACCACGGGACGGTCGTTATTAGGGATATACAGCTCAACGGGAACTATGAGAATCTCCCAAATCTTCGCGATTCCGGGGGCGGATCCAGGTGTATAAAAGTCGGTGGCAACGGGGACCTCCACATATCGAACACCTACATCCGCGGCTGGTATCAAGAGGCTATCCTTGGCCGTGATGTGCTACGGACTGTCAACCGGTGTACCTTTGAGGACAATGCCATTGCCGATCACAATTATTCCGGTGGCAGACACATCGGTCACCACATCACCACGCACGCGAGCAATGGTAATCCACTCAAAGTGACAAACTCCCGTTTCATCGACTGTTCCGGGAGCGCAATAGATGTCCGGTTTAATGCCGGCGAGATTTCTGTCAGAAACTGCTATGTGACTGGCACTGGTGCGAATTTTTGTAAGCTGAGTGCCGCATCTCTACTGGATGTCCGCCGTGTCTACCACCGCGCAAACACGCCCTCGCTTGAGGCCAAGCTTGATGATACCCCCGGACATGAATTTGATGGCCGACAGTTCATTCAGCGTATATCCGCCAGAGCGGACACTCCACCGACGGTACGTCTTAATGATGTCATTACAACAAATATGACAGACTATGCGCTCCAGTGTCGGATTGACGAGATGACCATCGAGGGAGATATGATAGCAATCGCTAAAACGAACATGCGGGAGGACAATGAGGTTATTAGAGACCGGGGCCCTGGATTGTTCTCGGATATCGATATCGACCGGCTCTCAGTCCATGAGTGTAATGGCATGGTGTTCGACCTGAACTCATCAAGTGGCACTATCCGGACATTGGCGCGGAACAATAATCAGGGAGGACTCGGCAACACAGCTGATCTCACGGTCGAAACGGATGCAAAGGGACAAGAGCCGTTCAAGCCATCAGTGCCGTCGCCATCGGCTGTCGGAATCAACACTGCGTCACACTCAGTTGTCTGGAGGTGAATTAGTATGACCGGACACAGACTCACCGCCAGTCACCGAACAGATACCGTCCATAATTATCAGACAACACGATCATGAATGGGTCAGACACCGGGATCAAAGGCTTGACGCTCGCATCACCAAAATCGGACACGGAGCCTCGGCTCCGCCGATTTCTGCTGATTTATGTCATCGTACTCATATTGCTTTCGCTGGCGATGTGGTGGATCGGATTCACGACGTTCAGTGTCTACTATGTCCTCGCCTTCCTGTGGTTTCTGGTCCTGAGCGTAATCTTGATTTCACCGGAGGCCGATATGAAATGGACCCACGGTCTTCGATGGGCCAAGTGGATCGGTTGGGTACTGCTCGTGTATGTACTCTTTAGACGTGTAATGCCCATTCTGGGATGATTCAACCCCTTTTCTATAGGGGAGAATCGGCTCGAAATCCAAAATAAACAGCTGGCTCAAGACGTACATAGTTTTATTTGTTATTGTCTATCTTCTAATCCGTACATCGAAGAAAGTCCCAGTACCGGATGCATACTTAATGAGACCCATTGCCAGTTAGCATTCATGTACGATGCGGTCGTAAGCGCGATGAACCACCCAGACCCCTTTAATCCCTACATGGGGTTGTTCAACTTCCGTTCCATCAAGGCGCTCAGTACGACAGACGCCAGTCTGGATGTCGTTACTCCTCGTCCGAGAGCGCCCCCGGTGGGCCCCTATTCAGAGTTCAGTGATATACCGAGTCGACATGATTACAGTTCTCACGAGGTCCATTATCCTAGATTCCTCTACTTATTACCACAGAAGATATTTAAATACACGCTGTCATCTCGTTCGTTTTCGGAAATACTTCCGAAATATATTTCAACGAACTTTGAGACACCAGATATCTGCCATGCTGGCCACATTCATTACGATGGTTACGGGTTGGTTCCGTATTGTAGGACAAACGACATCCCACTAACAGTCATGGGGCGTGGGAAGATTTTGAATAATTTCTATGACCTCTCACAATTAAGTCGGAAGAAGATCAGAGAGACTCTCAATTACGCGGATGGCATCTTTTGTGTGAGTGAATCACTTGCACGTATCGCTAACAATATCACGGAAGCTCCGAAAGCGACTGTACTCCCCAATGGGGCGAATCCATCGCGGTATCCAACGGATAACGAGGCAGCGATTCGGCGGGAACTGGGAATCGATCAAGAGACTACGCTCATCATGTTCTGTGGCGGGTATACGGAACGGAAAGGGATCAATGAAATTTGTGACGCTCTGGATGGCATTCGTAACGACGACGTAGCCTTCGTTTTCGTCGGTCATTACGGTGATCTTCGGACAGACCTCATCGGCGAACTCAAAGCTAGTCACCACGAGAATTATCGGGTCCTCTGGGAAGTCCCGCCACTGGGTCTCCGCCGTTGGTTCGCTGCCGCCGATATTTTCATGCTCCCAAGCCACGCAGAAGGTCGACCGAACACGATATACGAGTCGATGGCCAGCGAAACCGCGGTAGTAGCCTCTGCTGTGTCCGGTATCCCAGAACAGGTTGTGGACGGAGAAACAGGTCTCTTGATCCCGGAGAAAGACTCCAACGCACTTACTACTGCTCTGAACAGCCTCATTGACGATTCAAAGGAGCGAGAACGAATGGGGACAAACGGTAAGCAGCGGTTGATATCGAAGGGCTGGACGTGGGAGGCGCACGGTCAACGACTTGCGACTCTCCACGAATCAATCATCAATGACGGCCAGCTTCCCGCGTCCGAAGTCTTGGGCTAGTACATAACAGGTAGTGCTGTTAAGATGTGAAGACGTGCTCTTCTAAGAACTGCTCGTACGCATCAAACACGGGTTTCGGCGAGAAGTCGTCGGCGCGGGACCGCAACCGATCAGAGTCGGGCGGGTCAGCGAGCGTGTCACAGACTGCGTTGGCTAACCCATCAATATCGTCCATTGGGACAAGTGTGCCGTGCTCTCCATCGGAGAGAATTTCTCTGGGGCCGCTTGGACAGTCCGTCGACACGACTGGGCATCCAACCGCCAAACACTCGATCAGGACCGTCGGTAGCCCTTCATACCGGGACGAGAGGAGAAAGACATCTGACTTTCTCATATATCGATACGGGTTATCGACGAATCCGGGAAGAGACACGGTGTCTGACAACCCCAGTCGCTCGACTGTCGCCTGAACTTGCTCTCGGCACGGTCCTTTTCCCGCGATGATTGCACGTGCGTCGGGGTTCTTGTTGACAATCTTCTCGAACGCACGGACCCATCCATCCAGATTCTTTTGCCGTGCGTGTCGCCCAACAAATAGGACGACATCTCGATCGTTGCCTTCTACCCACTCGTGTTCGACTGGTTGGCTGGCCCGCTCACGAATCTGTTCGACGTCCACAGGGTTGTATAGGACTGAAATATCCGATCGTTCGACTGGTGTTCTGTCAGTGAGGCTGTCCGCGACGCCTTCAGAAACACTGACTATTTGATCCGAAGCGGGGTAAAGCCGGGGAACGATTCGTCTGACAATCTGGTCTTTCGGTGTCGCCTCGACTTCGTGTCCGAACGCAGAGTGTTGCGTCGGAATCACAGCAGTATCGGTGTTGAGGAACCGATTGATAGCGAGTGAGACAATGCTCGGGTGTTCGAGATGTGGAAATAACGCTGCCGGCTTGCGTTTATTCAAATATGTAGCCAGAAACGGCAGGTGTGCGGCCACCCCGACCACTGGCGTCGTCGATGGTGGGAGCTCGACGATGGACACCTGTTCTGATAACTCTGATCGGAGTTCACCGCTTGCCCGTGACAATAGAAGATCAATGTCGTATCCTCGGGTGGCCAGTCCGTTCGCAATTGTGATTGCGACCTGCTCTGCACCGCCGACGGAGAGGTCTGGAATGAAGAATGCCAGCAGCGGTCTGTCGCCATCTGTCGCAGTTGAAGTGTCTTGTTCGGGGACTGTCGAGACAGCAGAATCAGTACCGTCTGAAAGCGTCGACTCGTCCATTATCGTGTTGAACCCGTCAGATAGCCTTTGTTAATCACTGGGTTCCAGAGTTGAATAGTAAAAAAATATCTTCAGTTCACGGATATTGTTTCGGTCAGTTTCCGCCGCAAGGAGATTGCCACCCTGTGGCTCCACTCCTCTCCTGTGCAAGCGAGCAGATAGGGATGGACAGGACGATTGAACGAGTTGGCACGAAAGGCCAGTAAGAGATGCTTACGAGATTCATCGTACCGTCCAGCATATATTGTGACTGTGCCAGCGAGCGTCGCATGGACGCGATGAAACATTATAAGATATGGGCCGACAATGTCAGCCACTGGTAACGTTAACCCAGATATGCGTACGGCGATACGCGTTCTCGGGGCGGGGATTCGACTCAACAGGTGCTTCGCCCCGGTAGAGAAGGTAAGAAACTCGAATACCATCACCGACCAGCGTGGGAGACATTTCATGAGGCCGCTCAAGGGTTTCACCGGCCACAACGCGGCTCCTGAACCGGTCAATCCGCGCGGTAGCTAGGACATTGCCGTTCTTGATTCTCTGAGCGACGACTACAACTGTGTAATTTAGATCTTGTCCTTCATGATTACCAATGGTGACTTGAACGGTCCGGGAACTACCGAGTGCAATTTGTGACGGATACTCAGACGCAGTGGACTCCCCGTTGTTGGATTCAGTTACCAGCGCAAATTCGGTAAACTGTTCACCCCGTTCAGTCGATATGGCCGCGTAACCGATCCCAGTACCGGAGAGAAGAAGCCCTATTACAAGCAAAATGTGTAGCATTGAAACACTCGCAGTCGGCGGTAGAGATGCTCGGCTCCTGGCAGTTGTCACCCACCGCAGGGGACTGAAACGCTCGTCTGATGGTACTCGCAGCCGTCGAATCGTTGCAGCAATCGTGAGGAGTGCTGTCGTGACGCCGATAGAGAGTTGGTACGGCCCTGTAGTTCCACTAGACGAAACCAAGACTACACCCAGCCCCAATAGCGGGACTATACAAACACTGCTCCCGACCGCAAGGACAAATCGTTCGCCTGTGGAAATTCGCCTCTCCCAGTTGCCAAACGAGCCATCTGTCTCGGAGGAACCGCGTGGGAATAGAAGCGCAGTCAGAGCGTATCCCGGCGCAATAAGTACCGCCCCCAGCCCTAAAAGAACTCTTGCGGGTGACTGTCCAATGTACCCCTGGGTGGCGGCAAGCTGCCAGAGGCCGAGGAGTCCGACCAGCAGAAGATCGATCGGGAACGACTCCGTCTCGATGTTCGTATCTACATCAGTAGCCATTATCGCTTGGTGAGGGTGAAGTAATAAAATTAGACAGTTACTACCTGTGCAGACAGCCGGGTAGTGTTGAGAATGGTCGTCGGTTATTTGATCTACCAGTTTGCTCACTGGCTGACGAACAGACTGTCGTCAGTCAATGGATTGCTACTGGAAAAGCAATTGTGCAGAACACGGCCGTTTAGTTGTACGTGATTGAGTCGTTATTCCTTTATCCATAGTCAAGCGAATCGTCAGAGACCGGTCAATTCAATTTCAAGAATTCAGACTCACTATTGAGGGGCGGTGCTTATTGCTCCAGTCACTCGGTGGGTGTCACTGCTTCTCTGGCGGGGAGTTCCGGAATCGTATCAAGAATCTGAACGGCGGCTGTCCCATCTCCAAAAGGCGTTTTCCAGTCCCCAGCCTTTCCACGCATTTGTGTCGCCGCCGCAACGATAGCGCTCGGCTCCCGACCGGCAACACAGTTCGCACCGACGAACGCCGTCTCGGGCCGTTCGGTCCCGTAGCGGAGCGTTACGCACGGCGTCCCGAGGATACTTGTTTCCTCCTGAACCCCGCCTGAATCGGTAAACACCACGTCCGCTGTACTCTCCAAACGGAGGAAATCAAAGAACCCCAGCGGCTCGACGAGTCGGATCCGGGCCGGGACCGCGATACCGAACTCTTCGAGGCGGTCCTCTGCCCGGGGGTGTATCGGGTAGATGACCTCCTGGTCCGCTTGAGCGCTCGCCCGAGAGACGCCGCTGAGAGTTCGCTCAAACGCGTCACGGTCATCAACCGTCTCTACACGGTGGGCGGTCAGGAGATCGAACTGCCCCTCAGTGAGGCCGAGTTCGCTCAGAATCCGACTTTCGCTCGCGGCTCTATCGTCGTAGGTCTGGACTGCATCCACAACCGTGTTCCCGGTAACGGTGATGCGGTCTTCCGGAATGCCCTCGTTCCGGAGTAGCGCCGCCGTCTCCTCAGTCGGTGGCAAGAGGTGGTCGGAGATGTGGTCGATGATGACCCGATTGGTTTCCTCGGGCATATCGTCGTCGAAGCTCCGAAGCCCGGCTTCAACGTGGGCCACATCGACGTCCATCTTGCTCCCCACGAGTGCGCCCGCGAGCGTCGAGTTCGTATCCCCCTGAACGAACACGACTGCCGGTTCGATGTCGTGGAGTTCCTCCTCGATGCCGGCGAGCATGGCTCCGGTCTGGGCCCCGTGATCATCGGAGCCGACCTCCAGATTCGCATCCGGCGGCGATAGCCCGAGCTGTCGAAAGAAGACCGCGTCCAGCGAGTCCGAGTAGTGCTGCCCGGTGTGGATTACGTGCGTGTCGACACCGCGCCGATGACACTCCTGGATTACCGGTGCTAGCTTGATTATCTCCGGACGCGTTCCGAGCACGAAGCTGACGTTGCTTCCTGTCATTGTGGTCCCCGGTTTCGCAGGTCAGGCGTCCGATACCAGTCGCGTCCAGTCGGTTCCATACCGGTTTCGTAAGCAACCAACAGAATTGTTATAAACTTCCTACGCCGTCGGTTCTGCGCGTCACTGCATCGTCTGTCGGGGATGTGCCTAGCTCAGATTGTCCGGACATCGAATCCATGATCGGTCCACCGCTCCGCGTCGATAACGTCGACCGGGTCGATCACGGTCCGTCCCGACATCTTCGAACCAATAGCTTCCGGGTCGAGGTCGCCGAACTCGTCGTGTGACGCCCCGAATATCACCGCATGAGCGCCGTCGACTGCCGTTTCGAGCGAGACGAGTTGCAGCCTCGAATCCGTCGCTCGCGGGTCGTGGATGGTAACCGAGCTCTCGCCCCACCCGCCGTCAACGGCCGTACGAGCCTCTGTCATGATGTCTCCAAGCAGTTTCGCGACCTCTAGGCCGGGGCTGTTCCGAGTGTCGCTGACGTTCCCCTTGTACGTGATTCCGAGGACGGCCACAGTCTTGCCGTGTAGCGAGCCGACGGCGTCTTCAACCATTCTGACGACGTGTTCCGGCATCCGGTCGTTGACCTGACTCGCCACGTCGAGTAGTTCCGTCGCACCTGTCCCGTCGCTCAGGAAGTGCGGGTCGACGGGGAGACAGTGTCCGCCGACGCCGGGTCCCGGATTCAGGATGTCGACCCGCGGATGGTTGTTCGCGAGACTGATGGCAGACCGCACGTCGACGCCGTAGTTCTCGGCCAGTAGTGCAAGCGTGTTCGCGTACGCGATGCTGACGTTCCGCTTCGCGTTCTGTGCGAGTTTCACGAACTCGGCGGTCGTCGGGTCAGCGCTGACATGGATCTCCCCGCTGGTGAGCGACTCGTAGAGTGCCTTGATCGTTCTGACAGACGCCTCGTCGACGCCGCCGACGATGCGGTCGTTCGTGCGGAGTTCGCTGAGCGTGTTCCCCGGCATCACTGTTTCTGGCGTGTATCCTAACTCTACGTCGTCTCCGACGTCGAGCCCCTCTCGGGAAAGAATCGGGGCCAGGACTTCGGTGGTCGTTCCCGGCGGGACCGTCGACTCCAGAATTACGGTGTCGCCTGACCTGAGTACGCTCACCACGTTCCGTCCGGCGTCTTTCACGTAGGTGAGGTCCGCTTCGCCGTTCATCTCGTCGTACGGCGTCGGCACACAGATTACGTGTACATCGGCTGGTTGCGGCTGGCGGCTCAGCGCCAAGTTCCCCTCCAGTGCGTCCTGCACGTACGATTCGAAATCCGGTTCGCTGACTGTCGGTTCGCCCTCGCTGAGACGTTCAAGCACGTCTTCATCGACGTCGAAACCGATGACCTCGGTACCGTTGTTGGCGAAATGTGCCGCGGTCGCGAGCCCAATGTATCCGAGCCCGTGGACGCAGATAGTCACCTTTCCGAGGCCTCCCGTGGTTCCCCGGATAATTCACGGCGCTGTCCTCGTTCCAGACAGTCCGGTTTGGGTTCGTGTCCCATTGGCCTACGAATGAGATACGGTACTCTTTGTTATGCAGAAGTTGTGTACGGTCGGCGGCCACAGACACCGGGTAAACACTGCCTGACAGACAGTGAGGCACAGGGTAATAGCTGGCCTGCCGTCGCGTCGCCGGCTACTGCCGGTAAAGTTCCAGAGAGTGGAGAATGATTCCGGTGAAGGAGGCAAGGATGCCGGTGATGGTGAAGGTAGTGCTCGCCAGCGCGTGCCCGAGTGGGAAGGTCCCACTCTGGAAATAATTGAACATTGTGAGGTACGTGAACACGAATCCGGCGAGAACGAAGCAGACACCGGGGACGCCGAGCAACATAATCGGGTGTTCTCGCTCGACTGTCCGAATGATGTTCCCGACGAGCGTGAGTCCGTGCTCGACCGGACCGAGGTTGTTGGACGCCTCCACGTCGTAATCTATTGTCGTCGGCACCTCCGCTATCTGGTAACCGTTCGAGTGGGCGTGATACAGGATATTCGTGCTCGCATCCATCCGGTCGCCGATCGAACTGTCCGAAGTCAGCGAGCTTATCGCCGTCTGGCTGTACGCCCGGAAGCCGCTCTGCGTATCACGTATTCGATTGGTCGGCGTGAGGATTCCGAGGCTGAGGTTGGTCATGATATTGACCGTGAACAGCCCGAACCGCCTATACAGCGGCATCTCGGTCTCGGTGGATTCACCGAACCGGTTCCCGATGACAATCTCCGCCTCCGATTCCCGCTGCCGTTCGACCAACTCTGGGATGTCGCTTGGGTCGTGTTGACCGTCGGCATCGAGGACGACCAGATGGTCGGTGGCGTTCCGGTCCGCCTGTTCGAAGATGCTCTTGAGCGCACCTCCGTACCCGACGTTGCGCTCATGTTCGTACACCGTTGCGCCGGCTGCCTCTGCGACTTCGACGGTTTGGTCAGTGCTCCCGTCATCGACTACCAGAACGGTGTCAGCGTACTCTCTGGCCGATTCAACCACGGTCCCGATTGTCCCCGCTTCGTTGTACGCCGGAATTCCGACCATGACGGTCGGCTCCGGGTCGGTGACCGGTTCGATGCGGGCATCGATAGTGAACGTCTCGGCACTGTTCAGCGCCTCACGGCTCGCCGGGAGACTGACCGACCCATCCCCCTCGCCGTGGTACACGAGGCCCGGATATCCCGCTTGTCTAGCGTACCGCCGCAGTCGCTCGCGGGGGGTATCAGTTTGGGGTTGACTCCCAGACGGGTCGACCACCTCCGCATCGAGCCAGCGGGCAAAAGTGAGCGCCTGCGGGTCAGCGTCGACGGCCGCCGTGACGATTACCTGATGTGCCCGTGAGTGTATGCGGAGGATTTCGGCCGCTATCCACTCGGCGTTTGACTCGGTTGCGACCAGTCCCACCGCTGGCAAGTTCTTCGAAACCTCGCGAATACCGTCACTCGCGGGCGGTTGCTGGATTCTGTCAGACATTTCAGCCCAACTCTCGAACCGCACTCGGCAGCGGTCGCTCAGTGTGGTCGTCCACGAGCTCCGGTACGCGTATTGGCATCATTGTGTCGGGTAGTGGACTCCGTTGTGCTCCGCTGTGTACGAGTTGACATATTGTTATTCTCAGCTTTCGGCTGGCAGCGTTATTCTGCGCCATCCGCAGTGAGCAGATAACAAACAGTAGTACTACTCAGAGCAAGCCGGCATATCCCTGCGGTAGCCACAGCGCAACTCAGACTGGTGTACAGCCTGTGAGACACATTTTCCGGTCGCAGAAGACGACCGTATGCGTACGAATAACTTAAACCGTGAGAACCGCGTCTCCGAACGACATGTCTACAGATACCTTCAGCGGCCGTCGGGTACTGGTCACCGGAGGTGGTGGCTTCATCGGGAGCCATCTGGCGTCGGCACTGGCTGTGGACAACCATGTGCGAGTCCTCGACGACTTCTCGACAGGACGGCGGGCGAACCTCCCCGATGACGTGACCGTCATCGAGGGTGACGTTCGGGACAGGGAGACGCTCGATGCGGCGATAGAGGGCGTCGACGTCGTGTTTCACGAGGCGGCGATGGTCAGCGTCCCAGAGTCAATCGAGCAACCGGTCGACTGCCACAAACTGAACGGCACGGCGACCGTCAACGTGTTCGACTGCGCTCGGCGGCAGGACACGCGGGTGGTGTTCGCGTCCAGCGCCGCCGTGTACGGCGCCCCTGACGACGTTCCCATTGGAGAAGACGCGCCAACCGAACCAAATAGTCCGTACGGCTTCGAAAAATACCTAGGGGAGCAGTACGCGCGGTTTTACACCGAGGAGTACGGGCTACCGACGGTTCCGCTACGGTATTTCAACGTCTACGGTCCACGCGGGCTTGACGGAGAGTACGCCGGTGTCATTGGCACATTCGTCCGTCAGGCCCAGGCCGGTGAGCCGCTCACGGTCGAGGGCGATGGGACACAGATGAGGGACTTCGTCCACGTCGACGACGTTGTGCGTGCGAACCTGCTCGCAGCTACGACGGACGCCATCGGCCGGCCGTTCAACGTCGGGACCGGACGGAGCATTAGCATAAACGAACTCGCCGAAACGGTCCGAGACGTCGTCGGTACGGACATCGCGGTCGAGCACGTCCCCGGTCGCGCGAACGACATTCAACAGAGCGAAGCAGACCTCGGTGACGCACGCGAACTGCTCGGGTACGAACCGTCCCTGCCCCTCCGGAAGGGCCTCGAAGTGACGCTCGACGCCGAACAGACGTGAGTCACTTTTCGACGATCACACCTGTATCGCAAGGACGCTGCGAGAAACCCCATACGCCGACCTCCTCGAGTGCAATGTCTTGTTAGGAGTTTACTTACGAGAGCTGTTCGAGGAGGCGATTCTCAGCGGTGGAATAGCATCCAGCTAACGGCTTATAAGACGGTCTTTACCACGTTCGCACATCGAAACCATTCCTTCGGCCGGAGGGGACACACTCACTGCAGACCGGAAAAACCTAATCGATTAGCCGGATATTGGCTCGTTTCAGAGGAAAACTCATCCGAGAAGCTACGTCCTACCAATTTCGAATCACAGTAACCCTGCTGCCGAGTGCCTGTCCGCGTTTTTGGCCGTCTATCTATGAAATATAGACGCAAGTACCGGATGGAAACTAGTATCCGTTCCACGACCACACCTGTATATGAATTCTAACTATTTATTGGAACCATCGAACACTGTTATCCACAGTCTTGCCTGCGACTACCCGACGTAGAACGTTCGATATCAACAGGTGTGGTGCGGAAAACAGTGGAACCCGCGACTGAGCCAGACTTTTACTGGTCTGGTCGGAAGCAGTCGTATGATTCGCAACCGAGCCGAGGTCGTTAGTAATCGTGTCCACGAGATCGCACTCGATTGTATCGAGGCTGCCGTGGACGCGGCCGCGCCTGAGGCCGCCACCAAGTCAGCCATCGGCCGCGAAGACCAGACGCTGACGGTCGGCGGGACGACATACGACCTTGACGAGTACGGCGAGGTCGTCATCGTCGGCGGCGGGAAAGCCGCAGGCGGTGTGACACGGGCGCTTGAATCTATTCTCGGGGACACACTCAGCGGTGGCCACGTGGTCGTCAAGCAGACTATTGACACCGAAACCGTCCGGAGTTCTGTCGGAGATCACCCGTTACCGTCGGACCGGAACGTTGTGGCGACGGCCGATATTCTCGAAACCGTTGACGAGGCCGATGCGGAGACGCTCATCCTGTTTGTTCTGACCGGCGGAGCCAGCGCGCTTCTATCGGCTCCGGCCGGGGACCTGACACTGGAGGACCTCCAGACAACGACCGACAGGCTCCTCAGTGGCGGCGTCCCGATTGCGGAGATCAACGCGGTTCGGAAACACCTCTCAGACCTGAAAGGTGGGCAGATAGCACGGCGCGCGGCTCCCGCCACTGTCGCTGGGTTACTAATCAGCGACGTTGTCGGAAACGACCTCTCAACCATCGGTAGCGGTCCCTCAGTTCCGGATGAAACCACGTACGAGGACGCCCGTGACGTGTTCGAACGATACGACCTCACGCCACCGCCGGCCGTTTGCAATTATCTCGAATCCGGGCGAGATGGCCGAGTATCGGAAACGCCGTTTCCCGGTGACACAGTCTTTGACCGGGTGACGAACCATCTCATCGGGGACAACGCAACCGCACTTGACGCCGCCGCGGCCGTCGCACGGGAGGCGGGGTACGAACCACTCGTGCTCACGTCTCGCCTGCGCGGCGAAGCCCGCGAAGTGGCGAAACCGCTCGTCGCAATTGCCGAAGAGGCAACAGCGACGGGAACACCGGTCGAACCGCCGGCTGTTCTCCTTGCCGGTGGCGAGACGACCGTCACCGTAACAGGGGATGGCGGACAGGGAGGTCCGAATCAGGAATTTGTTCTCTCCGGTGCACTGGCCCACGACGGCGACGCGGTCATCGCGGCCGTCGACACTGACGGCGAAGACGGAAGCTCCGATGTGGCTGGTGCTATCGCGGATGGGGCCGCCATTAGCGACCGCGAACGGGCCCGCGAGGCGTTGCTTGCAAACGATGTCGGCTCGTACCTCTCAGAAATCGAGGCGACAATTGAAACCGGACCAACCGGGACAAACGTCAACGACGTGATCGCGCTCGCTATTCCGGGCCCAAGCGAGTAACGGAGGCCCCGGTACACGGTGGTTGCTTTCGAGTGGGACGACCGAACTGCTGAGTGACGATAGGGGTGGCAGCCGCCGTTTGGACCGTGGGTCACGTTTATCAATAGACGGACTGATATGCCGCGTATGAACGCATCAGATCAACAGATCGCGGCGGACGCACTCTCGGTCCCGGAAGAGACGATCGTCGACGCCTGTGACGATCCACCGCTCCCCGAATTCGGTATCATCGAACAGAACTGGGAGACAGACCCGATAACGCCAGCCCATGTCGCAACACACGCAGCCCGAGCGGCCGAATCCCTGTCCTTTGCGGACGTGCCTGACGGCGGTGAAGTCGCGCTGGGTGTCGGCAGTCGCGGTATCGCGAATCTGCCTACTATTGTCGCTGGTGTCGTCGACGCAGTTTCTGACGCCGGCTACGAGCCATTCGTCTTCCCGGCGATGGGAAGCCACGGTGGTGCGACCGGCGAGGGGCAACGAACAATGTTGAACGAACTGGGCGTGACCGAGTCGACCATCGGCTGTGAAATCCGGTCGAGTATGGACGTGGTCGAGGTCGGACGAACACCGGACCGTGACGTGCCTGTCGTCGCCGATGACAACGCTGTGGCGGCTGATGCAATCATCCCAATCAACCGCGTCAAACCGCACACGGACTTCGACGGCCCCGTCGAAAGCGGGCTCTCGAAGATGCTCGTCATCGGCATGGGCAAGCAGCGCGGCGCACAGATTGCCCACAAGTGGGCCGTCGACTGGTCGTTTCGCCAGATGATTCCAGAGATTACTGGCCGGCTGCTCGAAGAGTTGCCCATCGTCGGCGGCGTCGCAATCGTCGAGGACCAGCACGACGAGACAACGCTGATAGAGGGCGTGCCGCCGAGTGGCTTCCTCGACCGCGAAGAAGAACTGTTAGAGACCGCCTACGAACTGATGCCGACGCTCCCGTTCGAAGAGCTGGATCTCGTGGTGTTCGACCGTCAGGGGAAAGAAATCAGCGGTCAGGGACTCGATACAAACGTCATTGGCCGCCGACCGTTCTCGATAAACGAGCCGGCTCCAGAGACACCGGATATCAAACGCATCTTCACACGCGGGCTGACAGAGAAGACCCACGGGAACGCGATGGGCATCGGCTCAGCTGATATCATCCATGCTGATATTATTGCGGAACTTGACGCGGAAACGTCGCTGATCAATGCCCTTACTGCAAGCACGATCCGTGGCGTGAAACTGCCGCCGGTGGTCGAAACCGACCGCGCCGGCATCGTCGCTGCGCTGTCGACGATAGGGGTCGTCGACACCGACACCGTTCGAGTCCTCCGTGCAGCCGACACGATGCATCTCCACCAGCTCTACGCATCGCCGGCGCTGGTCGAGGCCGCACGCGACCGTGACGACCTTCGTGTGGTCGAAGACCCGTCACCGATTGAGTTCGATAACGGACAGCTCGTCGCGCCGTCGCTTCGCGAGTAGCTGCCGGTAGCGGACCTGTGGACTTGGACTGCAGAGCATGAACAGGACAAGCAATGGTACATAAAGGTCGTCAGAGCACGGATGCGCGACCTCAGATCCCGGGATCCAATCCGACGTACGCCCCCGACATACAGATGGATATAAGCACGGTATAAATAACGGGCGTACACGCGTTAGGTGCAATGTTTCCTGCCTGCACGCAAATAACAAGCCGCAGCGGTCGCTTACGTCGCCAACAGCTCGATCGGATGGCGCGGCTGCCGCTCCAGTAGCGCGTCGATCTGCTCCAGACAGGAGGTCCCACTGGCGACGACGGGCCGGTCCTGTACGCCGTCGTCTTCCAACTGGGTCCGGAGCCGGTCGCCAACG
Organism: Haloarcula sp. JP-Z28; assembly: GCF_011440255.1. Taxonomy (NCBI): domain Archaea; kingdom Methanobacteriati; phylum Methanobacteriota; class Halobacteria; order Halobacteriales; family Haloarculaceae; genus Haloarcula; species Haloarcula sp. JP-Z28. Next base: position 63,490 of record NZ_JAAOHT010000005.1, read on the forward strand.
TCCATGCTCAGTTCGTAGTAATCGGACTTGTACCCGAAGCTCCCGGCCATGCCACAGCACTCCACGTCGGATGTAACAACGTCGTAGCCACATTCTTCGAGGACAGCGACGGTATGAGCTTCAAGACCGAGTGTTCGCTGCTGGCAGTGGCTGTGATACGCGATTTCCGCGCCGGTGACGGTCGAGAGTGAATTGACGGATGCGCCGTTGTCGAGTAATCCGAAGACGTATTCGAACACCTCGTAGCTGTTCGCCGCGATGTCAGTGAAAGACGACTCATCAAGGAGTCGCTCGTATTCGCGGGTGAACATCGCGTGGTCGCTCGGCTCGATAACGACCACGTCGCGGCCGTCTGCGATATGTGGTTCGAGGGCCTCTGTGACCCGCTCAGCGTGGTCTGTCGCCGTCGCAACCATACCCTGTGATAGCGGCGCGCGGCCGCTGGACGGAGCCGGCGGCACTACCACGTCGACACCCAGCGACTCAAGCACCCTTACCGCGGCTTTGCCCCGCTCTACCTGCACGTGATTGGTGTACAGGTCCGGATACAGCACCGCCCGGCGCTCGGGATTTGTGACCTGTGAGTCACGGTCGCCAGCCCAGTCAACGAGCGTCTCCCGTTCGAACGCTGGAAGGTCTCGGCGCGGGTCGATGCCCAGAACTCGGGACATCGTTTGCCGAGCGAGTGTCGTGTCCGCCAGCCAGTTCGACACCGGCGCGGTGGCGCTGCCCAGTTTCGCCACGGTCTCGAAGTTACCGAAGAAGCGCTTCTGCAGTGGTGCGCCGTCGTCCTCTTCGTCAGGAGTGAGGCCGTCGACGAGCCACTCTCCAGGAGCCTCTTTGTCGCGATTGATGCGGTCCCGGACGACAGTGTTGATCCAGGGAATATCGATACCGACGGGACAGGCATTCACACAGCGCGTACACCCAGTACAGAGGTCGTTGAACTCCTCGGCCACGTCCAGCCCTTCGATACCGGCCTCCCAGCCCGTCGCAATGCCACCCGAATACGTCTCCCCGCCGAAGGCGTGGCCGCCGACGCTCTGAAAGTTCGCACACGAGTTCGAACAGGCGGAACATCGGATGCAGTACAGCGTCTCCCGAAGCTGCTCGTCATCTCGCATCTCCAGTCGGCCGTTGTCAATCAATACAAGATGGAAATCGCGGTCGGAATCGAATTCCGACAGCGGTGTTTCGTTGTCGGTGAAATCGACGACCGGCGTGTCAACCGGAGGGGTCAGCAACGAGACGTACGATGTAATGTCCTGCCCGGTGCCCGACCGACCGATGAGTTCGATGAACGGGTGGAGGTCTGCAACTGTCGGAATGACTTTTTCGACGCCAGCGACGGCGACGTGTGTGTCCGTCGCAGCCACCGTTTTGCGAGCGTTGCCCTCACTAGTGACCAGCGCCATCGTCCCGGTATCGGCCGCGATGAAGTTCGCGCCGGTGATCCCGACTTCTGCGTCGATGATCTGCTCACCCAGTTTCTCGCGGGCGAAGTGGGTCAGTTCCGCCGCTGTCTCTAGAGGCTCGTCGGGGTCGAATTGTTCGTTGAACAGCTCCGCGATGCTCTCGCGTGACTTGTGAATGGCCGGGGCGACGATATGAGAGGGGGCTTCGTCGGCGATCTGCAACACCCACTCGCCCAGATCCGTTTCCACTACGTCCACGCCATCTGCTTCGAGCGCTTCGTTGACCTCGATCTCCTCGCTGGTCATCGACTTACTCTTGACGACCCGGTCAGCCGCGCGCTCGTCGGCCACATCACGGATGTACTCGTTCGCGTCAGCGGCGTCGTCGGCGATGTACACCGTCCCGCCGTTGGCTTCGACAGTCTCCGTTAGCTGGTCGAGAAGCTCCGGTAGCTCCTCGATGGCGTCCTCCTTGATACCCCGGGCCGCTCGCTTGAGGTCCTCGTAGTCCTCTAGATCTCCGACAGAGTCGTAGCGTCCCGTATTAAATCCCTGCGTGTTCTCCGCGATTGCCGCACCTTCGGTCCGCATCAGTTCGCGGATTTCATCGGCAGTCGCCATTGTCAGTCCTCCCCCTCGACGACGATGACGTGGACCTCTTTGGGACCGTGTGCGCCCTTGACCAGCGCGCCCATGTCAGCCGTTGCACTCGGCCCTGTTGCAATAATCGCACTCCCGTTAGTTTCGGTAAACCGCTCGTCCAGTTCTGCCACTGCTGCGTCCATATCGGGCTGGATGTCTTCCTCGTAAAGAATGGCGACGTGGCGCTCGACAAACAGGCTCACGAGCTCACTAGCCTGTTCAGTCATCGAGAGGACGAGTGAGCCGTAATCGCCGACACCGAGTTCAGCCCCCGTTACGCCGGTGGTCGCCTCGCGGAGCGCGGCCGGCGTCGGGTCGACGGTGATCGGCGTCTCCACGAGCGAAAACGTCCCGTCCCCAACCGTCTCGTCGAGCGCGACCCCGACTGCAGGCTCCGTGACTGCTTCCGTAACAGCGGCTTCGAGTTCAGACTCAGAAGTGCTAGAAACTGTCACACCCAGTGCTTCGAGAGCACCCTCGAACGACGCGCGTTTGCTTTCCATCTATACGCGAACTGAAAACCTACATCATCATTTAGTTTTTGTCTGAAACGGGTGACTCATCAGGTGGCCTAAACTGGTTGCACTGTTGGTGAACTTGGCTTCTATCACGGTCGCTGCTCATAGAAACGACACTCAGTATATAACCAAATTTTGGTATTCCGTATCGATATATTCGATAAGTAAATGTGGCAATGATGCATCCACTGCCATATGATGGCTTAATCACGGTATAGCAGCTTTACCGGTGAGCGGTTGTTATCAGATCGGGCAATAACCGGGAAGCAAGGGGTTTTGTGGGTTCTCTGAGAAGCACCGACAACGGACCGATGGACGACCAACCCAGTGGACCTCCAGAGACAGAGATTGCGACATTACTTGAACAAGGGAACGAAGCTGACGCAGTTGCGGCACTTGAGCGGCTTTCGACAGCCGGACCGGCTACCCAACAGGCGTGCTTGCGGTCACTCAAAGCGGCTGCCGACGAGCAGCCGGAACTGTTCGACGGCGTACTGCCATCGCTCACCGATTTTTTACAGGACAGCGGGCGGCCAACACGGCTCACGACAGCGAAATTGGTCGTCACGATCAGCGAGGGCGCGCCGGACAGCGTGGTTCCGGTTGTCCCAACGCTTGCCGAGCGACTGGCGGATGAGTCAGAGTTCTACTACGTTCGTGCTCGGTGTGCAGAGGCGCTGGGCTACGTCGCCGTTGACCATCCCGACGCCGTCGTCTCGCCTGCGGTCGTGGCAGACCTTCGTATCGGTCTAGAGTTCGACAAACCAGAAGTAACAGAGAAATTAGCGAAGGCGCTGGCCCACGTTGCCTTGGGTAGTCCCGAGAGACTCCGTTATCAGGTCGACTCACTCGCCGAGCATCTTCACTCGGACAGTGAAGTTGTCCGATATCACTTAAGCACAGCTCTCGTCGTTATCGGGTCTGCGTGCCCCGAACGGCTTGCAGACGCTAGGGAAGCACTCGTCTCGTGTCTCGAAGACGAAAGCAGATACGTCCGTGGGCGAGCGGCCGAAGCGCTGGGGTTGCTTGCCGGCACTGATAGCACAGAATCGTTTCCGCAAACACAACTTGACGATCTCACCGTTGCCGAGGAATTTGTTGCAAAACGAGCGCAATTCGCTCTGTCCCGGCATCGCGGGACGGAATCTGAGAATGGATTCACAGGCATAGCCACGAGAGATGCAATCCGCACGCAGACAGCCGAGATTGTTTCGGAAATCCGGACACAAGAAGGAGATGATGGATGTCCACACTGCGGGCTCTCACTCCCCGAATCCGGCCCTCCGCTGTGCCCGGGCTGTGGCACCCCATTGTGAGGATACGGTCGGTTTTCCTGCAGTTTACACAGAAATCGCATGTCTCAGTCTCTGGTAGGGCCACGGTTGCAGTAGGTTCTCTGGTGCTGCGTCGTCCCGTAGCGGGACACATCAGATACATCTACTTCCGTGGGAGACCGGACATCGCCAGTGGACATACCGACTTGGATAAGACAAATATATATCTAGCATTTCTATACTCAACTTCGGGACATATGTCCTGAGCCTACATGATTATAGGTTTATATTTGATGAGAGGGCGAAGTTAGGGACCAATAGCCGCTTTGTAGCTGGTTCGGCTGTCATCATATAGCACCTTGCTATTCAAACCTGCTGTATGTTCTGCTATAGAGAACAGCACGCGATTGACAGCAGTGGCATTCACACGGTGATGCTTGATCTCACAGTCAGTGGAAGGGAGGATAAAGTAAGCCACGATCCCTTGGCGAGATTGCGTCTGATGCCGAGGTGACCGCGAACGATCCTTTCAACGCATGAAGATCAGGCGTCGCCGGTAGCGGTGTGTAGCAGTGAGGTCGTTTGTCCACTTCGATGGCGGCCACCGATAGAATAACAGTGGTACGTCCGTTATTCCAGAATCTCTTAATTCGATGTAAGGGCCACCTGAATGGATTTTGTCGTGCTGAGGACTTGCCCGGTGATATCTTCCCTGAGGTATCGGCCGTTCAGGCGTTCAACAGGGCCAGCGATCCCCAGCGCAGCGACCCGATTGCCACTGACATCAGGGAGCGGGGCGGCAACACCGATGATCCCTTCGTACTGTTCTCCTCTGCAGAACGCTATGCCGTCGTCGCGGATTCGGCGCAGTTCCTCGGCGAGTTCGTCCTGATCTACGATCGTGGCGTCAGTCGGCGCAATAAGTTCCGTCTCATCGAGAATCGATTCGACGCGGTCACTCGGAAGCGACGCCAACAATGCCTTTCCCATGGCGTTGACGTGGAGTGGCAACCGTTCGCCCGCGTGGAACGGGGTTGACCAGCCGTCCTCAGGTTCGGAGATCGACACCGGGACACCGGACGTTTCTTCGAGGACAAACAGCGTCGTTGTCTCCCCTGTCGCCGTCGCGAGGTTGTCCAGTTGCTGCTCCGCTGCCTGATAGAAACTGAGCCCGTCACGCGTTCGCTCACCGAGAGCCAGCGGGCGGAGCGATGCCTCATACTTCTCTGCGCGCTTGACAACGTATCCAGCCGCACGCAACGTCGAGAGATGGTTGTGAGCGACGCTCTTGGATACCCCGACGGTATTGGCAACCCCTGTCACACCGATGGGTCCCGTCGCGTTGACAAGCGCTTCGAGGATAGCAATGGACGTTTGGGTTGCTTCGACCGCATACTGTGGTTCGTCAGTCATTGGGTATCATTTCAACTTATGCTGTGAAAAGTCTGTTCACTAGAGCAGAACAGTCATGGTTTTGTGAACTAGTAACATGAATTATTCTACATTATTTATTGGCCCAAACGAGATTGCTACGATGTCTAACTGCCGAAATTTATTCGTTCTGCTCTACAGAACAGATGTGTTCAGCTCGCAGCTAACTCACGAACGCGTAGAAACATTCGCTTCAGGGCGGCCAGGCTACTCCAGGTGCATCAGAGTCGTGGACGGTTCCGCGGAGCGCGGACACAAAAGCAGCTGGGTCCGCAGTCTGCCAGACGCTGCGTCCCATCACTAGACCGCGGGCCCGCAGGTCTTCAAACCCGACGATTGCGCCCATTCCGAGACCGTGGTCAAGCGCCACGACGACCGCGTTTCCGGACGCAGTATCAAGGAAGGCGTACTCGCTCACTCGGAGTCCCCTGGAACGACTACTTTCTTCAGTCCCTCAGCGTTGCCCATCCGTTCAAACGCTGCCGGGAGGTCGTCAAGCCCGATACGTTCGGTGATGAGCGTCTCTGCGTCGATGCGTTCGTGTCTGAGCAGTGTTATCGCTCGCTCGAAGTCCTCGGTCGTCAGGGAGAACGAACCGCGGTAGTCGACCTCGTCGAAGAAGACATCGAACGGACTGACTTCCATCGTCGCTTCCTGATCCGGGACGCCGAAGATGAGCGTCGAGCCGCCGGGCGCAGTCACAGCGTTAGCCTGCTTGATTGTCGGGACGAGCCCGATGGCCTCAGCGCCGACGTCGACCGGTCCACCGGCCGCCGCCGGGATTGCTTCCTCGGGATCTTCTTCGTTGGGGTCGATGACGGCATCTGCACCGAGGTCGGCGGCCAACTCTCGCCGTTCGTCATCGAGTTCGGAAACCACGATTGGAGCAGCGCCCGCGTTGCGGAACGCTTGCAAGAGTAGCAAGCCGATCGGGCCAGCGCCAATAATACCGACACTGTCTCCCGGTTTGATGTCAGTCTGTTCGACGCCATGAACACAGCAGGCGAGCGGCTCGGCGAGCGCGGCCCGCTCGAAGGACATATCACCGATGTCTTCGACGTTGATGGCCGGGACGCGGACGTAGTCGGCGAAGGCACCGTCGAGAATGGTGTCACCGGCACCACCGATGCTCGTGTTGTTCTCACAGAGGTGCGTCTCACCCCTCTTGCAGTACGAACAGGCGTTACAGGGGACGGTGGGGTTGATTGCGACGCGGTCACCGACTGCGAAGCGATCGACGTCAGCACCGACTTCCGCGACGGTCCCGGCACCTTCGTGGCCAAGGACCAGGGGTGTCTCGGCTGCGAAGGTGCCGTGATACATGTGATAGTCGGTCATGCAGACGCTACAGGCGCCCACCTGAACGAGAACCTCGTCATCCGCAGGGTCCGGTCGGTCACGCTCTTCGACAGTAATTTCGCCGTCATCAGTCAACGTGCTGGCACGCATCAGTCGTCCTCCAACGGTCGGATCGCGGTCGTCACTGCAACAGTACCTCTTTCGTGAGTTGGTGTGGGTCGGGTCATGGGTGGTCTGGGCCGTAGCCCGTTGTCACTAGTCCAACTGAGCTGGACACACAGCGGACTTGGCTACGATCCGTACTCCCGGTATTTTCGGACCGCGTATTAAAATCTTGCCACGGTTCCCCGTACTCCGGAGACAGATGAGTTCGTGGATGGGGGCTTCCGTACTGTATATCGTCTGTTCTCGCCCAGTGAGATGGGTATTCTACCTTACAGATGATTACCTTTATTATGCATCGGTATTTCGATAGTGACGAGGCAAACTGGCATGACCAACTCCAACAGGCGGAAGTTCCTGAAAGCGACAGGTGTCGGACTACTCGGCGGCCTCGCTGGCTGCACACGAGGCGGCGATAGCTCGGGCGGCGACGGGAGCGACGGTTCGAGCGATGGAAGCGACGGAAGCGGTGGCAGCGATGGCGGAACCAGCACCAGCGGCAGCGACGGTGAACTCGCAATTCCGCTCAGCGAGTACGAGGACGCCGATATCGACTGGCGACAGTTCGAGGGGTCCTCGATCAACATCGGAGCCGTCCAGCACCCCTGGGTTTCGGCCATCAAGCCCGCAGTCCCCGTCTTCGAGGAACTGACCGGAATCGACGTCGTCTGGAACGTCCTGCCCGAACAGCAGTTCCGAACCAAGCGCCAGACAGACGTTAGTACCGGCGCCGGGCAGTTCGACGTCTTCTACATGGACCAGGTCGTCAACCAGTTCCGTGAAGAGGGCTGGATACAGCCGCTCGACCCGTTCTTTGACGACGACAGTCTCTTCGACGAGGACTGGTACGAGCCCGACGATCTCTTCGAGGCGTCGCGCTGGCAGGCCCACGGTGGCGGCTACAGCGACACGTGGACCGGGATGCCGATTACCGTCGAAGTTCAGACGCAGTTCTACCGCGAAGACCTCTACGACAAGCACGACCTGGAGGTCGCGGAGACGCTCGAAGAGTTCCGTCAGAACGCACAGACCATCCACGAGAACGAGTCCGACGTCGTCGGCACCGTCGGCCGTGGCGACAAGGGGTACGGGATGAACATCTACATCCTCAACACGTTCCTGCGCCAGAACGGCGCGGAGCTCTGGGACAGTTTCCCGGATGATTCCGGCCTCGACTCCGACGGCGTCATCAACGCGGCGGACTGGTACGTCAGCCTGCTGCAGGACTACGGTCCCGAAGGGGCCTCAACCCAGACCTGGTCGGACGTGCTCTCGACGATGCAGGAAGGGCGCGCCGGCCACATCGTCTCCGACGCAAATCTGTTCTGGCCCGGACTCACCGGCTCTGACTCCTCGGTCGCCGACAACATCGGTATCGCGAAGGCTCCCAGCCCGGCTGACGGCCAGTTCTCGCCCAACGCGTTCAACTGGCAGATTTCCACGTCCAAGAACGCACAGAACTCCGAGCAGGCGTTCCTGTTCATGGTGTGGGCGTCCTCGCAGCCGACCAACACCTGGATGCACGTCGAGGGCGACGCCGCCTTCTCCGTCCGACAGTCCGTCTGGGAGAACGACGAGTTCCGCTCTCGTGTCGGCGAGAACTTCGCACAGGTCACCCTCGAATCCCTGCAAGCGGCGGCACCGGACCCGTTCGACCGGAGGTACCCCGAATGGGGACAGCGGTACTCCGAGGAACTGCAGCGCGCCATCGCCGGGCAGAAGTCCGCTGAGGAAGCGATGACTCAGGCGGCGTCCATCGCGGAAGACATCTACAGCAATTAAATCTAAGCCACACCTGCGCCACAACACATCCCACAAATGAGTACACCAACGCAAACGGAAACGACATCTCAATCGACCTTCGCTAGGCTGCGGGACCTGTGGAACGACTACCTCCCGTACTGGTTCATGGCACCGATGGTGGCGGTGATGGTGATGATCACCTTCTTCCCCGGTGCCTACGACCTGTATCTCAGCCTGATTGCGGAGCCGACACTCGATGTATTCGCAGCTGATTTCGTGGGGCTGCGTAACTTCGAGACGGCGTTCACCCGCGGCGGTGCGATCCACTCGTTCGTCATCACGATTACTGTCGTCGTCAGCGCGCTGCTCCTCGAAACGGCCCTCGGGTTCGTCCTGGCCGCGCTCGTCGCCGGCGTCGGCTCCAACCGGGTGAAGTCGTTCTACCGGGTGTTGTTCATCATTCCGATGGCCGTCGCCCCCGTCTCGCTCGCGACCATCGGCCGGATCATGCTGAACAGCGAAATCGGCATCATTCCGTACATTATAAACACCGGCACGCCATTCGCAGCGCCGAGTTTCCTCTCTGAGGTCCCGCTGCTGACGGTGATCCTGCTTGACGCGTGGAACTGGACCCCGTTCATGTTCATCATCTTCTACGCCGGCCTCTCGTCGGTGCCGAAGACGCTCATCGAGGCCTCGCGGGTCGACGGCGCGCCGATGTGGCGGCGCTACGTACACGTCATAATCCCCTACATGAAGCCCGTCGTCTTCGTCGCGACGCTCATCCGGTTGATCGACCTGTTCCGGACGTTCGGCGTGGTGTACGGGCTCACGGGCGGCGGTCCCGGGACGGCAACCCAGCTCGTGAGCATCAACATCTACGAACAGATGTTCATCAACAACCAGATGACCGTGGCCGCAGCAATCGCCATCGTCTACCTCGTCCTCGTCGTTGCACTGTGTAACGTCATCATTGCGAAGGTCGGCTTCGAGGGGGTGTGGGACTGATGGCGACGACGGATAGCGACTCCGCGACCGCGTCACAGCGACTCGACAAGGACACGCGGAAGACGCTCGTCACGGTGGTTCGACACACTATTCTCCTGACGTGGTCGTTCATCGTGCTGTTCCCGCTGTACTGGCTCGCTTCGATGTCGCTGAAACCGCCCGGAACAGCGAATTCGTTGCCGCCGGACTGGATCTTCCTGCCGACGGTGTACAATTACATCCAGTTGATTCAGGACTCGGGGTTCATCGCGGCGTTCGCCAACAGCCTCGTGATGGTGTCAGCGTCGGTCGTCCTCGTCTTGCTCATCGGCGTGCCCGCCGCGTACGTCCTCTCGCGGTATGACATCCCGATGGAGCGGGACGTTCTCGTGTGGATACTCTCTTCACGGATGCTCCCGCCCATTGCCGTCGTGCTCCCGTTCTTCATCATCTTCCGAGAGCTCAATCTGTTCGACACCCGCGTCGGGATGGTGCTGATGTACGTCAGCATCAACCTCTCGCTCGTCGTCTGGGTGATGAAGGCGTTCTTCGACGGCATCCCCGAGACCTTAGAAGAGGCCGCCCGCGTCGACGGCGCGACCCAGTTCCAGGGCTTCAGGAAGGTCGTTCTGCCGGCGGCCAAGCCCGGCATCTTCTCGGTCGCCATCATCAGCTTCATCTTCGCGTGGATAGAGCTACTGTTCGGACTCGTGCTGACGAGCTTCGAGGCTGTGCCGGTGACGCTGTTCGTCTACTCGTTCATCGGCTCGCGCTCGATCGAATGGGGAATGCTCGCGGCCGCCTCGACGGCGATGATCGTTCCGGTCGTCATCTTCCTCATCGCGGTCAACAAGTACCTCGCGGCCGGGCTCAGTTTCGGCGTGGTGATCAAAGAATGACCACGCTGTCCACACCTCGACAGGTATCGCTCGCAAACGACGCCCCTGCGGCGGCGGTAGCTTCACTTAGCCGCACATCGGAGAGAAAATAATGGCAAAGATCACAATCGACGACGTTACGAAGCGATTCGGTGAGGGAGATGAGTCAATCGTCGCGGTCGACGACGTCTCGCTGGACATCCGCGATGGCGAGTTCATCGTCTTCGTCGGTCCGTCCGGAAGCGGGAAGTCCACGCTCATGCGCATCGTCGCAGGGCTGGAAACGCAAACGGAAGGCGACATTCACATCGGCGACGACCTCGTCAATCAGCTCGGCCCGCGAGCCCGGGACATCGCAATGGTGTTCCAGAACTACGCGCTATACCCCAACATGACCGTCGAAGAGAACATGTCCTTCGGGCTGAAGATGTCGACGGACATGTCCGCCGACGAGGTTGAAGAAGCCGTCACGTCCGCCGCCGAGATGATGGACATCGACATGCTGTTGGACGACAAGCCCGGCGAACTCTCCGGGGGACAACAACAGCGTGTCGCGCTCGGCCGCGCTATCGTCCGTGACCCGAACGTCTTCCTGATGGACGAGCCGCTGTCGAACTTAGACGCGAAGCTTCGGGCGGAGATGCGGACCGAGATCAACCGGCTCCAGAACGACCTTGACGTGACCACGCTGTACGTCACCCACGACCAGACAGAGGCGATGACGATGGGCGACCGGCTTGTCGTCCTCAACTACGGGGAACTCCAGCAGGTCGGGACGCCGCTGGAATGTTTCTACCGTCCGGCCAACCAGTTCGTCGCCGGCTTCCTCGGCTCGCCGTCGATGAACTTCTTCGAGGGCAACGTCGAGGGCGGAACGCTCCGCGCGGACGGCTTCGACTTCGACCTGACCAAGCGGATGCAGTCCGCTGTTAGCAGTCGAAACGAACTCGTCCTCGGTATCCGGCCGGAAGACATGACGCTTCACGACCGGGCGAACTCGGGCCACGAGTTCGAGGCCGTCGTCGACGTCGTCGAACCGATGGGGAGTATCTCCTACGTCTATCTCCGGGCGCGGTCACAGAGCCACGACCAGACGTTCATCGTCGAGACGGACGGCCAGCGCCCGATCAGCGAGGGCCAACACGTCTACGTCGAGATTCCGGATCGGGACGTACACCTGTTCGACGCCGCCAGCGGCGAGACGATCCACCAGCGCCAGCTCGGTGACGACGCGGAGATGGCGCTCGAAGAGCAAATAAAACCCGCCGAGTGACGGCGATACCCGTCGTCGCCTCACTCGCCGCAACCGACAGTTATCGACACACGACACATGACAGCTCAAGATATTCCACACTACGAGACGCGTAACGCTATCTGCGAGTACGGCCGGAGCCTGCTCGACGACGACCTGACAACCGGGACTGGCGGGAACCTCAGCGCCCGGCTCGACGAGAACCACATCGCGATCAGCCCGTCGGGAATCCCCTATGGAGAGATCGAACCGGAAGACGTTCCGATCGTACACACGGACGGCACTGTCGTCGAGGGCGACGTCGACCCGTCGACGGAGCTGCCGATGCATCTGGCCGTCTACCGCGAGCGACCGGCGGTCGGCGGCGTCGTCCACACCCACTCGCCGTACGCGACGACGTTCGCCTCGCTTGGGGAGGGGATACCGGCATCGCACTACCTCCTCTCGTTCACCGGAACAGAGGTGCCCGTCGCCGAATACGAAACGCACGCGACCGAGAGACTCGGCGAGGCCGCCGTCGACGCGCTGGGCGAGTCGTTCAACGCCACGCTGTTGCGCAACCACGGCGTGCTGACCGCCGACGAGTCGCTGGACGACGCCTACACGGTCGCGCTGATGGTCGAGTACTGCGCCCGCATCCACCATCAGGCCCGGGCCATCGGCGAGCCGGAGATCCTCCCGGACGAGGAGATCGACCGGCTGGCCGATAAGCTCGACAGCTACGGACAGTGACCACTCGTGCGAACCACACCTGAGAGCATCCCATGAACCACGTCGCAATCGACATCGGCGCGAGCGGCGGGACGGTGTTCCTCGGCGAGGTGACCGAGTCCTCGTTCGCGGTACAGGAGGTCCACCGGTTCGACAACCGACCCGTCGAACGGGACGGCCGCTACGTCTGGGACGTCGACGCGCTGGTCGACCACATCGGCGACGGGCTCCGTGCGGCCGACGACCGCGCCGACGGCCTCGACACGGTCGGTATCGACACCTGGGGGCTCGACTTCGGACTCCTGTCCGACGGCGAACTGCTCCGGGACCCGGTCTCTTACCGCGACCCCGAGTCGACGGCCACGCGCGAGCAGGTTTTCGAGGCTGTCGGGAAGCGGCAGCTGTTCGACGCGACCGGCATCACGAACTGGAACACACCGAACACGCTGTGGCAACTCCACACTATCGCCGACCGCGAGCCCGAACTTCTCGAAGAAAGTGACGGCTTGCTCATGATGCCACAGCTCCTTTCGGCACGGATAGGGGGACAGCCGGCGGGCGACGTGACGATTGCCTCGACCACACAGATGGTCGATCCCGAGGCGCGGACGTGGGCCACCGACCTGCTCGACGAGCTGTCGGTTCCGATGGACCTGCTCCCGGATCTGTCCGAACCCGGTCAGCGCCTCGGTCCCGTCGACGACACCGTCATTTCGGGCCTGTCTTCGACGCCAGAGATCGTGATGCCGGCGAGCCACGACACGGCGGCGGCCGTCGCCGGCCTTCCGCTGGCCGAGGACGCCGCGTTTCTCAACACGGGGTCGTGGTTCATCCTCGGCGTCGAGCGAGGCGAACCAGTACGGACAGACGCCGCCTTCGAGCACGCCGTCTCGAACGAACTCGGCGTCGACGGGACCGTTCGGCTCCTGAAGAACATCAACGGGTTCTTTCTGCTCGAAGAATGCCGCAAAGCGTGGCGCGATGCGGACGATCCAGCCGATTACGATACGTTACTGTCGGCAGCCGAAAAAGCCCCGGCGCGGACCGCACTCGTCGATACGGACGCCGACACCTTCGGCATCGACGAGGCGATGCCTGACCAGATTCGGGCCTACTGTCGACGAACGGGCCAGCCCATGCCGACGGGGCAGGGCGGTATCGTCCGCTGTCTCCTCGACAGTCTGGCGGCGAAGACGGCGCTGGAACTCGACGCGCTCGCGGCAGTCGTCGAGGACCCACCGTCACGTATCGTTCTCGGCGGCGGCGGTGTCAGAAACGAGCTGTTCTGTCAGTTGCTGGCTGACGCTACCGACCGCCCAGTGTCGACTGGCCCAGTCGAGGCGACAGCTGTCGGCAACGTCCTCACACAGGCTGTCGCGGCCGGGACAGTGCCGGACATCGAAACCGGGCGGCAGTTGGTCGAGTCGGCGTTCGAGACGACGACCTACGAACCACAGGCTGGTGGCGAGTGGGACGACGCCAAAGATCGGTTGGCTGCACTGACCGACGATTCGTTGTCCGGGGCCTGACGCTTTTACCGCGAGGTGTAGCCGCCGTCCATCACGACGGTCGACCCCGTCATGTACGACGAGGCGTCCGACGCGAGGTAGACGACGAGCTCTTTCAGCTCCTCTGGTCGACCGAGACGGCCCATCGGCGTGTTCTCCAGCCAGGTCTCCTCCATCTCCGGGTTCTCTTCGAGCACCTCGTCGACGAGTTCGGTCCGCATGTACCCGGGCGCAATAGCGTTGACGCGGACGCCCTGATCGCCCCACTCGACCGCCAGCGACTGGGTCAGCATCCTGACGCCGGCTTTCGTCGTGTTGTAACTGGCCTGTTTCTGTGGGACGTTCACGTCGAACCCCGACATTGAGGAGATGTTGACGATGCGTCCCTCACCGCGGTTGAGCATCTGTTGACCGACGTGTTTGGCACAGAGAAAGACGCCGTCGAGGTTGACCGACACGACCCGCCGCCAGGACTCGACGCTCGTCTCCTCCGCCGGGGAGTTCTCGACGATGCCGGCGTTATTGACCAAGACGTCAATTGGCCCCAAGCGGTCGGTCACGTCCTCGACCATCGCCTCGACCGAGGATTCGTCCGTCACGTCGACCTCCGTCGCGATGACGTCCGTCTCGCCGTCCAGTTCCGAGGCCGTCCGCTCCGCTTTCTCAACGTTCACGTCCGCGATAGCGACGTCAGCCCCCATATCGGTGAGACCGGTCGCCATCTGTTTGCCGAGCCCCTGCGCCGCACCGGTGACGATAGCTGTCTCTCCGTCGAGGGAGAAACTGTCAAGTACACTCATGCGTACGCTTGGTGCTCTGGTAGCCTCCAGCATAAATGTACGGCTATCTCTGCCACACCTTTCCGCGGCCGATATCGGCAGCCAGTCATTACAAGTACTCCCTCACAGATAACATAGCTATGCAAATCACCGACTTCGAACTGTTCGCCGTGCCACCGCGGTGGTTGCTTCTAAAACTGGAGACTGACGAGGGGATCGTCGGCTGGGGTGAGCCCATCGTTCAAGGCCGGTTGGAGACGGTCCGTGCCGCTGTTACCGAGCTTATCGAGGCGTATCTCCTCGGGGCCGACCCGCTCCGAACCGAGTATCATTGGCGGAAGCTCTATCAGAGCGGCTACTTCCGCGGCGGCCCGATACTCATGAGCGCGCTTGCGGGTATTGACCACGCGCTCTGGGACATTAAGGGGCGACACTACGGTGCCCCGGTGCACGAACTACTCGGCGGGCACGTCCGCGATAAGCTACTCGTGTACCAGTGGCTCGGTGGCGACGACCCCGAGGATGTGGCTGTCGCCGCAAGAGAGGACCGGGAACGCGGCTACAGAGCGTTCAAGTTCAATTTCGCCCGGGAGTTTCGGCCGATTGAGACGCCGAATGCTGTCGATCATGCGGTTGAACGGGTGGCCGCAATCCGTGACGCCGTCGGTGACGACGCCCTCGTCGGCGTCGACTTCCACGGCCGCGTCTCGAAGCCGATGGCCGCAGATCTCGTCGAGCGACTCGAACAGTTCGATCTGATGTTCATCGATCAGCCACTGCTCCCCGAACACGACGACTCGTTTGCCAGTATCGCCGAGCGGACGACTGTTCCGATAGCGACTGGCGAACGGTTCTATTCCCGCTATGACTTCAAGCGCCTCCTCGTCGACGACGGGGTGTCGATACTCCAACCCGACGTGACCCACGTCGGTGGCATCAGCGAGATGCGCAAGGTCGCATCGATGGCGGAAGCGTTCGACGTGGCCGTCGTTCCGCACTGCCCGCTCGGCCCTGTCGCGTTCGCAGCGAGCCTGCAGGTCGGGTTTTGCGCCCAGAATGTCGTGTTGCACGAACAGGACCTCGATCTACACGACCCGGCGACGAGCCAGCGACTCAAGGTCCTAGAGGACCCGGAGACGTTTCAGTTCGAAGACGGCTACGTCAAACGGCCGACCGGCCCCGGACTCGGTATCGAGATCGACGAGGCTCTCATCCGTGAACTGGCACAGACGGAGGTCAATTGGTACAACCCGGTCTGGCACCACGAGGACGGAAGCGTCGCGGAGTGGTAACTGGACACGGTACGAATGGGGCGACCCACCCTGTGTATTTTTATGGCTCTGTTCCGTGCCACCAGGTATGCGAACTGCTGTACTGGTAGAACCAACTGAGTTCGAGCTGGAGGACCGTCCCAGACCGTCGCCCGGCCCCGATGAGGTACTTGTAGCCGTGCGAGACGTGGGTATCTGTGGCTCCGACGTCCACTACTACGAACACGGTCGTATCGGGGACTACGTCGTGGAAGACCCGCTCGTCCTCGGACACGAGAGCGCCGGCGAAGTCGTCGAGGTCGGCGAGAACGTTACTGATCACGAACCGGGGGACCGCGTCGCGCTCGAACCCGGCGTTCCGTGCCGTCGCTGTGCCCACTGCAAGCGCGGCGACTACCACCTCTGTGAATCAGTTCGGTTCATGGCGACGCCGCCACACGACGGCGCGTTCACAGAGTACGTCTCGTGGCCGGCCGATTTCGCCTACAAGCTTCCGGAGTCCGTCTCTACAGCTGAAGGGGCACTGTGTGAACCGCTTTCGGTCGGAATCCACGCCTGCCGCCGCGGTAGCGTCGGAACCGGAGATACAGTGCTGATAACCGGAGCGGGACCTATCGGGCTGATGGTGCTTGAGGCCGCGCGCGCCGCAGGCGCGACGGACATAATACTGACCGACGTTGTCGAGGAAAAACTAGAGTTCGCCGAAAAGCGGGGAGCAGACCTGACAGTCGACGTTACCGAGACGGATCTCGATACGGCAGTCGCCGAGTACACGGACGGCGTCGGTGCTGATGTGGTCGTCGAAGCCTCCGGTGCGGAGCCGTCGATCAAGTCGACAATCGACGTGGTCCGTCGGGGCGGCACGGTCGTTCTGGTGGGTCTGGCCAGCGAAGCGGAGGTCCCATTCGACGTGCTGGAACTCATCGACAACGAGGTCGACGTCCACGGCTCCTTCCGGTACAAGAACACCTACGACGCGGCTGTCGACCTGTTGGCCGACGGCGAAGTCGACGTCAAGGGCATAATCGACTTCGAATCCGAACTTGAAGACATCGACGACGCGTTCCGCCGATCCATGGAGCCGACTGTGGTCAAGGGCATGATATCACTTGATTCGTAACCGGCACTGCATTGGGAAGGTTGTTCCCAAAGAAGCGTGATATAATAGCTATACAGATATTGCTGAGCATTGGAAGGAATTTCAGCAGGTTCGTTGTACGCACGACCCCGCGACGCAACTCTGAAACAATCATTGAGGCGGTGTATTATCTGAATTGACGGCTTAATATCGCTAAAAGCCCACTGATTTGGGATTCCAGAGGGTTTCGGAAGGTACCCGAGAGATAACTCTCCGACTTTCACACTGCCCAGAGATAGCCAGTAGAGCGAAGTAAGGTATTCTATTTGAGATAGGCTTTCGCAGAACAGTTGGTTTCCTAGATTTTAGTTATACCCTGGCGGGACGTTCCATCACAGTGGTGTGTCCGAGTGAGATAGCCACGCACTGTGAGTAGCCGAACGGTTAAACCTCGCCACCGTTGTGGGCGGATATGGACCTCTCAATCGTTGACCTCTCTCCGGTCCCAAATGACGGAACTGCGACTGACGCGTATGCGAACACCGTCGACGCAGCCCAGCAGGCCGAACGCCTCGGCTATTCCCGGTTCTGGGTGGCGGAACACCACGGGATGGGGGATAAGCTCGCAGGAACAACACCCGAGGTACTGCTCGGCAGCCTCGCCGCCGAAACCGACTCAATCCGCCTCGGATCGGGAGCGGTCCTGCTCAATCACTACAGTCCATTCAAGATCGCAGAACTGTTCGGTTCGCTCGACGCGCTCGCGCCGGGACGCATCGACGCGGGGCTTGGGCGGGCCAACGGCTCTCCGGCCGTCGACCGGGCACTCGGGACGAACCGACGTGTCCGGAACCCCGACGAAGACCACGCCGAAAAAATCGAAGCCGTCGTTTCGCACCTCTACGACGGCTACCCGGATGGACACGCGTACAGTGATCTTGAAATCCCCCGGTCAGGTGGGGAGACACCAGTCCCGTGGGTTCTCGGGTCAAGTCCGTCGAGCGCCGCGCTGGCCGGCGAGCTTGGTCTGCGCTACTGTTTCGCCGCGTTCATCCGACCGGGGTTAGCCACCCGTTCCTTCGAGGAATACCGAACCCACTTCGAATCCTCGCAGTTGGCCGGCGGCGTCGACGAGCCACAGGGAATGGTCGCGGTAAACGCGGTCTGTGCCGAAACCGACGAGGAAGCGGCGCGGCTCCGCGCCGTGGCGGAAGCGTCATTCAAGCGGATGGAACGCGGGGTTGTCGGCACGACACCATCTGTCGAGGAAGCAATCGACGAGCTCGGGGCTGTGCCCGAACCGACGCCTGCCACGCTGGATGCCGGTGAGTGGCCGCGGGCGATTTCCGGCAGTCCAGAGACACTCAGCGACATACTCGAACAACTGTCTGACCGTGTTGGCGTCGATGAGATGATGATTCAGCACGTCGTCGGCAACCACGCTGACGCACTCCGCTCCCACGAGTTGCTCGCAGATGGTGTCGGCCTCACACCACGCTAACCACTTCTATTGGAGTGGAACGGGAACAGGTCACTGTGTTATCATCCCGTACATCTACGTTGTACCAGTAAAATCCCACTCAAAAGCCCGATTTGGGTTTTCTATACGTTAGTTACCGAGTTCGAGCGTATACGCACCCAATTTGAGGATAGTCAGTGGTATAACCCCCGTTCAAAGCGAGTTATAGGTTGAAATTTTATTATATAGATATAAAATCAACTTTCGCAGGACTAACTAGCCCCAAACGGTTTCAGATACAGCCTGTTCCGACCGACTCAGTCGTCTGCGACTGCAGTGGCGGTCGGTTCTGCTGGGTCAGCTTCGGACACCTCAGACGCAGTCGACCATTCCAGATCGCGCTCGTACTGGAAGGCATGGTGGTCCTGCGTGGGGTCGACAACGGTCAGCGAGAGCCAGTTGTTGTCGAGCAAGGTCGCCAGTTCCGCGTGGTCAGCGAGTACGTCGGTGACACGGTCGACCGGAGCGTGAATAACCGTCGAGAGGCGGAGCGGCTGATGGTGCGGGTCGTCGTCGGCCGCCATGAGCGACTGTAGCGGGAGGCCGGTCATCAGGTCGCCGCCGTTGCCCTGGTAGACGCCGACGTTGCCGACAGGGTTGTGAGTTACCTTCGACCCGCTCCCGTAGACAGCGTTATCGACTGTCGAGAAGTAGTACTGGGTGTTGATCCACTGCGTGACGACCATCGGCCCGGTGAGTATCGCCTCCAGCGCCTCGCCGTCAGGGTCGGTCGACCAATCGTAGGAGTGGAGGAAGGCGCGGCCGTCAAGGTCAACATCGCTCGTCAGTTCGCGGGGGCCGATAACGAAGCCGGCGTTGCCAGCCAGGCCCCACTCGGGGCGGGTCTCTGCCCAGTCGGCGGCGCGGCGTTGCGTTTCGCTGACCCCCGACGATGCATCGCTCCCCATTGATTCGGCACGCTCTGCAGCCGCGTTCTCGCGGGCGGTGGCGAGGTTGACGCGCAACTGCTTGAGGTCGTCGGCGTGGCTCTCAGGCATCTCGCTGTCGTACAGCTCTACTTCGTCGGTCGTCGTGTTGTGTTCGCCGGCCATGAAGACGGTATCTTCAGGGATTTCGAAGCCGCGGTCACGAAGCGCGGACCGGACTTCGGTGTCGTTGCAAATCGTCGCCAGCACGCGGGCGTTCGGGCCGCCGGGGTTGCCGGCGCAGGCACCACAGTCCAGACTCGAATCGTAGGGGTTGTTCGTCGTCTCACTGGCGTGCCCGGTGAAGACGACGAGGCGACTGAACGTCTCCCAGCCCAGCAGGTCGAACGCAGTGGCAGCGTACTCGACTTTTTCATCGGTGGTCAGCCCCACCGGCAGGTCACCGGCGTAGGTGTGCTGGTGGTGGACGAGCGGGTCACAGAACTCGTGGTCGTCGGGCACCGAGCCGTCAGCCGCATCGAACAGGTCGTGCACGCGTCCAGGAACAAGCGTGCGGGCCGCGAGCGCGAGGCCGTACCCGCTCCCAGCAGTTTCGACGAAGCCGTAGGCCGTAGCGGCGTTGGCCTCTAGCGTCTCGATGATTTCGTCGGCGGTGTCACGGATGCCCGACCAGCGGTCGTGGCTCTCCTGCGTGTCGTCGTCGATCGGCACGTCGGTGACGTGGTGCTGTGGATCGAGAATCGGGGGGCAGGCGTCGACCGACACATCGGTGTCGTAGCCCTGATACTCCATTGGAATGCCGAAGAAGCCGGCGTACCCGTGGGTCTCGTAGTCGCCCGTGGCCTCGATGTGGCGGCGGATGATCTCAGAGCGGGTGTCAATACAGAAGACCATCTGTGCGTCCGGGCGGCCCGAACGGTCGCTGTCAGCCAGCGACTGGCTCTCCGCGGCAACGGTCTCGACGAGGTCGCCGCGGTAGCTCGCTTCCCAGGCACGCAGGAACGCCCCGGCGAGTTCGGCAGCCGGGTCCGGGTCGATGCTGTCGTTCGAGGGAGCGATGGCAGCACCGACGGCGTCTGACAGGGCCAGACGCGCCGCGAGGTATCCAACCAGTGAAATCGGGTACGTCGACTGCCACGCGCCCTCGTCGTCGGCACGCTGCTTGATGAGTCCCGTCCAGCCAGGGAGAGCGGCCAGTTGCTCCTCGAAGATGGGCACCCACTGATTCTCCGGGTGGGATGCAAGCACGGTCTCGATGGTTTCAATGGGCGATTCAGGCAGCTCAGCGGTAATTCCTGCATCCGGGATTTCGCTGTCGTGCTCGGCAACCCCACGGAATGCAGCGTAGAACCCCGCTTCGCGGTTCGGCATCGACCAGTGGGCGCTCCCCTCATCGAGGAATGCTGACAGCCATTTCGTCAGGACCTGATCGACGTGGTCGGTTGCAATGTCAGAGTCACTGCCCGCGGCATCGGTCGCTTCGGCCATTCGGTCGAGCAATATCTCGGGTTCCTTCTCGTACCCGGCCTCGGAGAGTTCCGCGTCGAGAATTTCCGGGTCTATCTGGCCGCGCTGCAGCGCCGCATGGAACGTCCTCGTGCTGGGGTAGCCACGGCCGCCCAACAGGTCGGCTGCCTGTGTGACCGCCTCGCTGAACGGCTGGTCCTCGAACCCCGCGAGGGGGTTTGCCGTCACGAACGAGTGGATAGGCCAGAGGGAGCCGACGGTGGTCGCTGCGGTGTCGATACTGTCGTGGATGGTGGATTCAGTACTCATTGTAGTCCTCCGTCGTGGTCAGCACGGTGTCGGCCGATGGCTGGCCGGCGTTCAATAGCGCCACGTAGAGACGCTGGCTGCGCTCATGGATCCCAGTCTCGATGCCGATGTAGATGCCGACGAAGAAGACGGCGATTATGCCGTGGAGCAGCGTCAGTTCGGTCGTTGTGGGGCCGACAGGCATGAGCCCCGAGACACCCGTATAGACAACAGCATAGATAACGATGGCCGGGAAGAAGGCCACTGGGACGGCCCCGTAGCGGGCCGCCGTCGGAAGCGAGGTGTGCTGGACGGCGTTGCGCGCCGCATGGAGGGTCGTAAACACCACGAAGAAGGTCAGCAGGAGGCCGCTGTCGACATGCGTTCCCTTCCCTGTCAGCACTGTAAACACCGCGCCACCGGCGATGCCAGTCAGCAGCGTGACGACGCCGCCGACGATGCTCGTCGTCATTCCGATAGTGTGTGGCGTCCCCTCGCTCGGGGTAGTGTGTTCGACCTGTCCGCCGGCACTGAGGAACTGGTAGGCCTTGTAGAAGCCGTGCAGGATGAGATGGGTGATAGCAGCCCCAAAGAAGCCGAGGCCGGCCTGCATAATCATGAATCCCATCTGACCGACAGTCGAACAGCCGAGCTTACCCTTGATGTCCGTTTGAACTGATTTCAGGAGTTTTCCGCCAATGGCGCTAGCACCGCCGACAGCAACGATGCCGAGCATGAGCGCGGGGTCGACGGTGATGACCGGAGCAAAGCGAGTCAACAGAATGCCGCCCGCATTGACGAACCCGGCGTGCATCAGCGCGGAGGCAGGCGTTGGTGCGGTCATCGAGGAGAGGAGCCAGCCGTGGAACGGAACAAGTGCGGACTGAATCATTGCGGCGAGCACGAGTGCGCCTGCGGCGACCAGCCACACTGGACCGGCAAGCGTGTCGGCAGCCGCCGCAATTCCGGAGACAGTAGTCGCGCCAGTCGCCCACCACAGTGCCGTCAGCGCGACGCCGAGAAGCGCGCTGCTGGCGATGAAGTATTTGCGGGCAACCGTCGCAGCCGCCTGTGCCTGGTCCCAGCCGCTGACGATACCGATGAGTTTCGCCATCAGCAGCCCCATCGCGAGCCACAGCACGCCGAACAGGGCGAGGTGGTCAGCCGCGACCAGTCCCATCACAACCACCGTGAAGCCGAACACGGTGGCGAAAAAGCCGGTTTTGAGGCGACTGCCCGCCAGATAGCGGCGCGAATAGCTGTGAACGATACCGCTGAAGAAGGTGACGACCACCCACATCAGAACTGTCAGTCCGTCGACGGCGACAACGCCGGGTATCTCCCACGCGAACCCAGTTCGGATTCGGACGGCAAGCACAGCAATGCTCGCGGCAAACATCGACCACACGAGCCATGTGAGTGCGACGGGCACGAGCGGCGAGTCAGCCGTCGTGTCCGGGAGTGATCCAACCGTCTTCGGTGAGTTGCGTCCTGACATCGTTGTTCGTGGCCGATCACGGTAATCACGGAATGTGATCGACCGATTCTGGTTGTCTTCACCCCTACTGCGAACGTACTGGTTATTAAATCCTTCTATACTACCAATTTGTTCCAAAAGAAGTAGATTATAGAACATTATGTTTTTGCGTCTGATGCTCCGGCGATAAGCACTACCGTGGTAGCAGCCAGGTACTTCACAGCCTGTGTCGGCAATCTTCTTGGACAGCGGGTCCATTACTCATGTGCACACAGGTTCGGCTCTCAGGAGCGAATTGGATATCGAAAAGGGGCGAGATTACCAAACTGTTCGTTGGGGCAGCTCGAAAATCAGGCGGTGATTGAAGCGCGGCAGTTACTTCGATAACGTGTCAGGCCGTGTATTCCCATGGGCGCAGTCGTCCGACAAGCACTCCGCAACAGCAGCAGCCCCGCTCGCAGCTAGCTCTCGTTCTCGGAATCGAACTTACCGAAGGGCGTCGTCTCGTGACTCCGGACAAGTACTTCGTCGGCCACCGTCAGGCCCATATCGAGAAGTGCCTGCGCAACGGGCGTGATATCGCTATCCGATTCGCCGACAGCCGTCACAAGGAGGTTCTCCTCGCCGGTGACCAGTTCCTGTACCGATACCACACCGTCGATATCGAGGATTTCGGGGATTAAATCGCCTCGCTCGGGAATCGACGCAGTACAGTAGAGCAACATCCGGAGCGGGTAGCCCGCCTGCTGATAGTCAACATCAGCGCTGTAGCCTTTGATTACCTCGCTTGACTCCAGATGGTTGATGCGCTTGCGGACGGTGCTGTCGGACGTATCTGTTCGCTCTGCGATGTCCCCGGACGACATATTTCGAGCATCTTCCTGTAATGCGTACAGAATTGCTCTGTCCACGTCGTCAATTTCCTCGTCAGCCATACTAGTGTGTCCACAGCAAGGACACTTTACTGTTGTACGTTCCCCCAATAGCGCTGTTGTGGCTGGTACCACTGGCGAGGAGATTTCGACGTCCCTTGACACATTGTCAATCGATGGGTCAGACCTGAGTCTGGTATGACAGCACGGAGATTGTACTGTCCATGAGCAGGTCTGAGATGAAAGCGCAGCAAGCGACCAGCAGTTGGGATGGCTGGGCTAAGTCTGTCGCAGGCTTTTGTTTTCAGGCGCGCCTAAATTCCGAAGCAGTTATGTATTTTTAGGCTGGCCTAACATTTATGTCGAGATATGACATGAATCGCGAGGGTCCGACGAGACGTGACTACATGAAGTACAGCGGCGCGGTGGTGGGTGGGAGCTTGCTAGCGGGCTGTGCAGGTCAGTCCGGATCAGAAGCAGCCCCGACACAGACAGGCACAGGAGACCAATCAACGGCCGAACCAACGACGGCTGAGGATAGATACGCTGTTACGATGTCGCCCATGGGAACCGTCGAGTTCGAATCGGTTCCCCAGAGTGTGTTCACGATACTGGGCCACCACGTGGATATGCTGGTCGCACTCGGTCGAGGGGGTGCGATCAACGCAATGCACGCACCCGAATACCACCAGTCGCTGTATCAGAAGTTCCTCCACCGACTGGAAGGCGTCTCAATCGACTGGGACGGGCTGTACTCCTCGTGGCCGCCGTCGAAAGAGAAACTGTACGAACTCGATAGCGATGTGCACATAGCGGACCCAGCGAAGGTTGCGACGGCCGAGGGATGGGACGATAGTAGCCTCGAAGAGATAGGCTCGAACGTCGCCCCGTGGTTCGGCAACACACTCAGTGGCACCCAGCAGGAACCACCGTCAGGGTGGGGCGATGCGTATGACTACTATACGCTCTGGGAAATCTTCGGAAAGATCGCGGAGGTCTTTCGGGAAAGAGACCGATACGCAGCGTTCGTATCTGTCCGTGATTCGATGCTGCAAGCTATCAACGCGGGCCTGCCGTCGGAAAGTGAACGGCCGAGCGCGGCACTGGTCCTGTTCTCCACATCCGGGGAGAAAATCTGGGGCTATAAGATGAACCACCCGGGCTACTACGCTGCTCACACCCGCCCGCTGGGTGCGACCGATGCGTTAGCCGATGCTGTCGGTGACGGGTACGGCGACGACGGCCGGAATATTACACTCGACACCGAACTACTTCTCGAAGCTGATCCAGACGTACTGCTCGTCCTCGGGCCAATGGCGGGGTCCCACAATCTCGACGATATTCGGTCACAACTGGCGGACAACGAGGTTACAAGAGAAATAACTGCTGTCCAAGAGGGGCGGATATACGCGCAAGGTGCCCGTCGGCAGGGTCCGATTCTGAACCTGTTCCAGACTGAGATGACCGCGAAACAACTGTACCCCAACCAGTTCGGCGAGTGGCCGGGCTACGTCGACGGTGATCCGTACCCCGAAATCCCCGCCGAGGAACAGCTGTTCGACCGCCAGCGGGTCGCTGACATAATCACGGGTGCGGGACAGTGACTGACGCCGAGAGGACATCGTCTGAACGCCCAACGCGCAGAGAGTATATCAAGGGTGCCGGGGTGATTGTCGGCGGCAGTTTACTCGCCGGGTGTGCCGGCGATGCAGTCTCAGAATCCACCGCTACTGAGGATAAAGCGACAGCCACGGCGACCGAGACGGAATCATATACCGTCTCCATGGAGCCGGTTGGCGACGTTACGTTCCAGACGGTTCCCGAGCGATGGCTTCCCTACGGTGGCGCCTACGCCGATATGGGCGTGGCCCTCGGACAGGCCGATGGCCTCACAGGTATTGGCGGGGGAGATCGCTATTACACGTACGTCTACGATGAGCTTCCCGGTGTTTCCGTCGATCAAGAGACGATTGACGCGAATCCGGAGGTCCGAACGAAAGAGGAATTTTACGAACTCGACAGCGACGTACACCTCTATGACCCACAGATGCTCGTCAACTGGTTCGACTGGTCGCAGTCGGACATCGACGAAATCACTGAGAACGTCGCTCCGTTCATCGGGAATCTGATATTCCGTCGTTCGGATAACTGGCACGACTACCGGTATTACACGCTCTATCAGGCCTTCGAGAAGGTCGCGGAGGTGTTTCAGGAACAGGCACGGTACGAGGGGTTCAAACAATTACACGACGACTACATCGCGGACCTCCAGAGTCAACTCCCGCCGGCCGAGGAGCGTCCGAACGTCCTCCTCACCTACGAGGGTACCAACGAGCCGGAGTCGTTCTCTCCCTATCGACTGAACGACAAGGGCACGAGCAAGAAGCAATGGCGTGACCTCGGCGTTACTGATGCGCTTGCCGGAACCGATATTGAGAACCTCAGTACGACTAATCGGGGCGAATACGACTACGAAACGCTTCTATCGGTTGATCCAGACGTTATCCTCATCCGCGGCCACGAGCGGAAATCAGCGACTGAATTCCGAGAGACCATCTTGCAGTTCATGCAGAACCACACCGTCGGCAGTCAATTAACTGCGGTACAGAACGAGCGCGTGTATCGCGGTGGCTACCTCCGACAGGGGCCGATTCACAATTTCTTTTTGACCGAACGGGCGGCCCAACAGCTCTACCCCGATATCTTCGGCGACGTGACCTCGGATACCGAACTGTTCGACCGGCAGCAAATCGCCGATATCGTCACGGGTGATTTCGAATGACTGATCCAGATAGAGCGGCGTGCGAATGGCCGACGCGGAGAGATATAGTCAGAAGTAGCGGGGCACTCGCTTTCGGCGGCTTCCTCGCCGGTTGTTCGGGCGAGAGTGGTCAGGAGTCTTTGGTGACCGAGGGCAGCGACATGACCACAGCTACCGGAGCGGGCGGTACTGAGACCGATCCAGCGACTTCCGACGGGGCATATTCAGTGACGATGGAGCCAGTCGGAACCGTCGAATTCGAAACGGTGCCCGAGACAATCGCCCCGTTCACAGCGGACTACATCGATATGCTAGTCGCGCTCGGTCACGGCGACGCAGTACAGTCGATCTGGTACCGCGGTCGGTACAAAACGCTACACTACGAGGAACTCGATGGGGTGTCCATCGACCTTGGCAGGCTCACACAGCTCTGGAGCGACGGTATCTCGAAGGAGCCGTTCTACGAGATGAACTCGGACCTGCACCTCATCGACCCACACGGGCTGACAAACTGGCTTGGAGCGTGGGATCAGTCGGACCTCACAGAAATTCGGGAGAACGTCGCACCGTTTCTCGGGAATCTCATCTTTCGCCAGACTGACGACTGGCACGACTACCGGTACTACTCGCTGTACGAGGCGTTCGAGAAGGTGGCTGAAATGGTTCAGGAACGGACGCGCTTTGAGGCGATCCGTTCAATCCACGACGAACTGGTCGAAACGGTGCAGGCTCGGCTCCCGGCGCCAACGGATCGGCCAAACGCCGCGCTCATGTTCGCCGGCGAGGAGCCGGAGGCGTTCACGCCGTATCGGATCAGCGGGAACGGGGCCAACAAAGAACACTTCCAGACGCTCGGCATTTCTGACGCCTTTGCCGATACCGGAGTTGAGGGGTACTCTGGCTCGGAGTCGCTCGATTACGAGACGTTACTGGAGATAGATCCGGACTCACTCCTTCTGCGATACCATCGCGAAGGGAAGACCCGGGAGGAATTCGAGAACTCCGTACTCGCCTCTATGAAAGACCACGAAGTGGGCAGCCAGTTGCGGGCCGTCCAGAATGACATGGTGTTTCGCGGCGGCCCGATTTACGCCGGCCCGCTGCATAACCTATTCATGATCGAACGGTACGCGAAGCGCTACTTCCCAGAGGAG
Source organism: Haloarcula sp. JP-Z28 (assembly GCF_011440255.1). Taxonomy (NCBI): domain Archaea; kingdom Methanobacteriati; phylum Methanobacteriota; class Halobacteria; order Halobacteriales; family Haloarculaceae; genus Haloarcula; species Haloarcula sp. JP-Z28. The sequence continues at coordinate 90,863 of NZ_JAAOHT010000005.1, forward strand.
TTCACAGAGACGCACCTGTTCGACCGAGATCACCTCGCGACGATTATCACCGACGGTAGAGACGAATGACGGCACCATTTTCCAGCACAGCCCGTTACAGGCGTCTCCCAGTGGCTCCGCCGTCGTGCGAATAGACTTGGAAAGACTTTTACACAGATTCGAGTTCAATTTTACATAGATGTCCACAGCGACCATACGTAACGTCCTCCGCGGTGACGGCGACCGGTTCGTCTACATCGTCTCCGCGTTAGCCGCATTGAACGGACTGTTGTTCGGGTTCGACACCGGGATCATCTCGGGCGCGTTCCTGTTCATCCAGGACTCGTTCGTCATGTCGCCGCTTGTCGAGGGGATCATCGTCAGTGGCGCGATGGCCGGGGCCGCGGCCGGTGCAGCCGTGGGTGGCCAGTTAGCCGACCGCCTCGGTCGCCGTCGGCTCATCCTCATTGCGGCCATCGTATTCTTCGTCGGATCGTTCACGATGACCGTCGCGCCGACCGTCCCCATCCTCGTCGCCGGTCGGCTTATCGACGGCGTCGCTATCGGCTTCGCGTCGATTGTCGGTCCGCTGTACATCTCCGAAATCGCACCACCAGAGATCCGTGGCGGACTCACCTCGCTCAATCAGCTCATGGTGACCACCGGAATCCTGCTCTCGTATTTCGTCAACTACGCGTTCGCCGACGCTGGCGCGTGGCGCTGGATGCTCGGTGCCGGGATGGTCCCGGCCGTCGTGCTCGCTATTGGTATTCTGAAAATGCCCGAAAGCCCACGCTGGCTCTTCGAACACGGGCGGACAGACGAGGCCAGAGCCGTGCTCAAGCGAACGCGGTCCGGCGGTGTCGAGCAGGAACTCGACGAGATCCAAGAGACCGTCGAAACACAGTCCGAAACCGGCATTCGGGACCTGCTAGCTCCATGGCTTCGCCCAGCGCTCGTGGTCGGACTCGGACTCGCCGTCTTCCAGCAGATCACCGGTATCAACGCGGTCATCTACTACGCCCCGACAATTCTCGAGTCCACTGGCCTCGGAAATGTGGCCTCGATCCTCGCGACAGTCGGTATCGGGACAATTAACGTCGTGATGACGGTCGTGGCAATCATGCTCGTCGACCGCGTCGGTCGACGCCGACTCCTGCTTGTCGGTGTCGGTGGAATGGTTGCAACCCTCGCCGTCCTCGGCACCGTGTTCTACCTGCCCGGGCTTGAAGGCGGCCTCGGCATCATCGCCACGATCAGTCTGATGCTGTTCGTGTCCTTTTTCGCGATCGGCCTCGGTCCAGTCTTCTGGCTCCTGATCTCAGAAATATACCCGCTTTCCGTTCGTGGGTCGGCGATGGGCCTCGTCACCGTCGCCAACTGGGGTGCAAATCTCCTCGTGTCGCTGACGTTCCCCGTCCTGACTGACGGCGTCGGAACCTCTGCGACGTTCTGGCTGTTCGGCCTCTGCAGTCTCGCGGGACTGGTGTTTGTCTACCGCTACGTCCCCGAAACCAAGGGCCGGACGCTTGAGGCAATCGAAGACGACCTCCGGCAGAACATCTCACTGGCTGACTGAGCCGACCATCGGAACGGCCGGCGAAGCCACCGGTTGCGTCTGTTTCACATACCGAGACGGTCTAACGCACGTTCGAGCCTCGGGAGTTCGTCTTCGCCGAAAAACCGGACGTTCTCCAGCGCGTGAAAGGCGACATACACGTCGCGTCGCTCTTCGAAGTATCCCGCAGAGATGTCGCGGTGTTGTCGGTATTCATCATAGAACGCCGCCCCGATCGAATCCAGTCGGTCGACGTACGCCAGATCAACTTCAGCGTGACCGAAATAGATCGCTGGATCGAGGACGGCCCGAACGGTTCCGTCAGCCACCACAGCGTTTCCAGGATGGATATCGCCGTGCAGCAAGGACGGCGTGGCCGGTTCGACGAGGCGAGCGTCGAGCGTTTCCGCCAGTCGCTGCACTCGGTCGAACTCGCCGGCTGGCAAGGCCCCTTCGTTCCGTGCGGCCGTTGCAAAAGGGAGGAGCCGTTGCGCACGGAAGAAATCGATCCACGAATCGGTCCACGGGTTCGACTGACTGAATGGGCCCGAAAGGGTATCGAACGGAAAGCCGAACGCGTCAGCCGAAGTGTCGTGGAGAGCCGCAACGTGTCGCGCGAGGTCGCGTTCGGCCCGCTCGTCGAATCGGCCGTCGCCGCGAATAAACGACAGTACGAGCAGTTCCGGTTCGACGTGGAGGGCTTCCGGAACCGGGAGAGGCGTGTCACGGTCGAGGTACTGAAGCATTGCCGCCTCGATTCCGAGCGGCGAGTCGTCGACTTTCACCGCCACATCAGGACGGTCGTGAAACGACACACGGTAGACCGACCCGACTTCTCCGCCGTCGAGCGCCGTCGCGTCGTGAGCGTCGGCGTTCAGTACGCTCGAAACCCGCTGTAGGACTGTCGCTTTCGTTCGTTTCGCGCCCGTCCCGTCGTCCATATTCAGCGTACGAAAAGCGGTCCAATAGGTCTGTTTGTCTCTGTCTCGGCAGGGGAAACAAAGCTGTCCGAACCTGACTGCAGACTTCCGAGAACAGGCAGTGCTCAAAACGGCTGGATACTACACGGACCGGTCAGCGCTGGCCCCAAACTGCACGACGAGTCGCTCCGTGGCGAGAGCGTACACGGTCATCTCCGTCCCCTTCTCCGAGTACCACGTTTCTGCGGGTTCGATAAGGTCAGCTTCACAGAGGCGGTCGAGGTGATAGGAAACGCTCTGGAGCGAGCGGTCGACTGCGTCCGCGATATCCGATGCTGTCCGCGGGTTATCCCTGACCGCCCCAAGTATCTCCTGAGCGGCCTCAGATGAAAGGATCTGGAGGACATCAGTCGGCTCGGTACCGTTGACTACGACGTTCGTCTGCTCTCGGGGTGCATAGTCAACCGGCGGGTGGTGGGGGAAGACGCTTGCCATGAATTGTAGGGTGGGTAGTGACGGTCGTTTCTATTTGTTCGGCTCAATCCGAACAAACCAATCAAACAATTTAATACTTACGGAAGCAATAGGCAGAGGTATGACGCAGCAGGGTACGTGGCAAACAGGGCAGCCAGTTCGTATGCATGAGTGATGCTGACAGTTCGGTCGCACGAGAACGCGTCATCGAATCGATGGAGCAATCAGCCGAGGTGTACGGCCTCAGCCGAAGTTCTGGGCGTATTTATGGCGTGCTGTACTTCGCTGCAGAACCGCTCTCTATCCCAGAACTGGTCGACGAAACTGGCTACGCGAAATCGACGGTGAGTAACGTCACACGGACGCTGTCGCGTGTCGGCCTCATCCACCGCAAGTCGTCTGCAGGCGGCGGCAGACGCGTCAGGTTCGAGGCCGAACGCGATGTCTGGTTCATCCTGCAGGACGTGTTCCAGCAATACATCCAGCGGGAAGTCCAGACGACGCTCCGGACCATCCGCCGAGCGGAAGAGCAGGTCCCCCCAGATGCTCGCGAGCAGGAGCATATCCAGAACCTCCGCGAGACGTACGAAGACCTAGAAGAAATCGTACAGCTCGCGTCGGACTACTCGGCCGCCGAACTCCGCGAGGCGCTCGAAGCGTACGAGCAGTAGTCGCCGCGTTACCAGTAGACCGTATAGGTACACACATCGTCCCCGTTCCGGCGACACGTGTCGCCCGTCTCCTCGATAAAGACGAACGCGTCGACTGGCGCGTACTGCTGGGCAACCCCACGGATGAGGCCACGGTCGAACGGACACGGATACGGGTTCTCACAGGTCACCTCGCCGGTCCGGTCGCCCACGGATTCGAAGCGGTACTGCCCGATGTCTCCGCCACGGTGATTCCGCTGGTAAGCCTCGTCTATGGACCGGAGGCCCGCCGGAACAGTATCAAAGTCGTCCGGCCAATCCGCGACGTGAGGGATCTGTTCGCCGAGTCGGTCGAGGACGTGCGGTTGCAGGTCATCGGCAATCGTCTCGAACGCGTTCAGCCAAGCCTGCTGTGGGTACCACTCGTCAGCCGCTGGTTCGGTGATTCCCTCGGCAGCGAGCGCCGTTAACGCCCGTTCCCGGTACTCATCCGAGAACTTCCCCATCGCCGCCTCGACTATCGTGAGTACGGTTTGCCCGTTGATTTCGACGGCCGGGTCAAACGCGTCGTAAGATGCCATGCTGTCCGGGCGTTCACAGGGAGAAAAATAAAAACCGACCATACACACGGCAGAATCGCACTTTCAGCTCGTGGAGAGAACGCCGAAACGCGGTTGCCACCCTGCTGCCTGCATCCCCAGTCTCGACAACGCCTCGTCGTCACTCTCGCACGGTTCGCAAGGGCGTGACGGCACCACACAGACCGTACGAGATAGCCTTTCCGTACGATGCGCCCCGTGACTGTCCGGCCTCCGCTCCGGTTCCGACCTCGGTGACCCACGCCGGCCGAGTCACTGTCGTCTCGCTCGACTCGAACTGGAAGGAGATGTCGATCGTTTTCGGGTCATCACCTGTCAGTCTGGCCAGAGCAAGTTCTGCATACGTCCCCGCGGGCCTCGTCTGGTCCCACGTAACCGTCGCGGAGCGAACGGCAGTCGTGTCACCGGCTGTTCGCACTGTGCCTGTCGCTTCGGTGATGTGGTACGTTTCTCTCCCCTCGTACCAGCCGTTTTTCGGGTTGTAGACGGCCGTCGCCTGAGAGGTGTCGGTATCTCGTTCGTATCCGACGGGGTACAGGCTCATGACGACTACTGACGCCGCTCCCGAGACCTCGTCGGCCACATTCTCTGACTCCTGCTTGACAATAAACGTGACAGCCCCCTCAGTCTGGTTCACCCGGAGGAGTTCTCGATCGGTATCGCTCTGGATCTGCGCTCGTCGGCGGTCGGTACTGCCGTCATCCTCGACAGTGATACGACTGTAGACCGGATCGTCCGATGACGCCTGATACTGTTCTGTTCGGACAGCACCTTCGTCAATGGACAGGTAGCGCCCGCCGTCAGCAGTCACAACACCCTCGAATTCGAGCGCGGTCACACTGTCCACAACAATCGCTCCCGTCGCCCGGTACTCGTCGGCCTCAGGCACTGTAAACCGCTCATCGACCGGTTGCTTCGAGTGCGGATCGACAGTGGTAAACGGATACACAGCGGCGAAGACAAGCGCGAGACAGCACAGCGCCAGCGCACCGTTGAGTAGCCTCGCGGTACGACGGTCCATATTTCAGTGCCAAGACTGATCAAGTAAAGCTATTCGAAAACCGCAGTGAGACCGCTGCTGTCCGTTCGGATTATCCCAGCCGGATTAGAGCACACAGGCAACGGCAAACCCGATGATGATGGCGAGTCGGTGCTGGGGCCGGAGCGGACGAACCCAAGCGGCCACTCACGCCTGCTGATACCGCGTCGACCATTTGGGTAACGACCGACGGTAGAGGGCGACGCCGACAACAGCCATGACACCACCAGACCCCCCGAGGGCGGCAAGCAGGGTCCCAGACAGCGGCGAGATGGCGAACCCAGCGATAAGGATCGGGACTAGCGAGAGGACCATTGCCGCGCCGAAAACAGCGAACAAGGCCGTATCGAAGAGGAACTCGTTCGGAGAAAGGCCAGTGAGGTACACGGTGGTGCCGAAGATGTAGCAGGCAACGCCGACGAGCAGGACGCCTCCGACAGCCGCCTCGGCGACCGACCCGCCACGCCAGACGAGTGCGAGTCCGTAGAACGCGAGTCCAACTAGCGGGCCGAGCAGGAGGAACGCCCGGAATTTCCCCACAAAAACGGCTTTCACAGAGAGTGGATGGGCGAAATACAGGCTCACGTCATCGGATTGTGTGAGCCAGTTGTAGGTTGTAAACCCAGAGAGCCCGAGAATCGCACCGAATGAGATACCAGTGGACGGCGGCACACCCGTAATCTGTCCGGCGAAATCGACCAGCGCGGCGGTGACACCGAACAGCACCGCCGCCGAAAAGAGGACTTTCCCGAACCCGCCAGCGCTCCGGTGGATGTCAAGCAGGCTCTTGGTCGCAACTGGGTCACCGATCCGTCGCCACCAGCGGCGGAAGGCCGGTGTGACCGTTCGAGCGGGGCGGGGGGCGGTCGCATCGAAGGTCCCGGCGCTGAGCAGAAAGACGACGAGGATACTGGCACCCGTAGTTCCGGCCCGCACAGGGGTCTGGGCGAGAAACAGACCGTAGGGGGTGTAGAAGACGATATCGACACCACTTGCCAGCGCTGCACCGACGGTGACGAGTGGGGCCGCGAGTAGCGCCAGTCCGGGAACGCCACGGCCAGCGAGGCCGAGGGCCGCAATCGTCGTGCCCATTCCGAGGACGAACGTCAGTGCGAGGGTCGTCCACAGAAGTGGGACCGTCTCAGCTACGAGGAGAGGCCCGGCGGCTCCGCTGACTGCAAGCACCGTTCCGAGGGAAATCGGCAACAGGAACAGCACTGCGTAGTAGACACTGTCCTTGACGACGAACAGTCCCAGCAGCGTGTTCTGCGATAGCGGGAGCGTGCGAGCCGAAAAGACCAGCAGCGTCACATCACCGAGGAGGTTCCGGAGAGCATCCCGTCCCACAAAGCCGATGGACCCCGTGTGGAGACCAAAGACGAACACCAGTGCGTGGAGGCCGGCGAACACGGTTTTCGGCTCGGTCCCGGTAACAGCAAGAAGCTTGGCCGCGGCTCCAGCGAGCAGACAGATAAACACCGGAAACAGGGAGAAGTGACTGCCGCGGAAGAGCCGACTGTGGAGTCGCCACTCCTCCCGGAGCATCTCGACAAACACCCTTCGCGCTCGTCCGTCACTCATGTGTCAGCGATTTCGGTCCCTGGTCCACTGTTGCGTCAACGTTGTCCAGAAACACGTCGAGGAGCGTCACATCAGCGTCGAGTTCTGCTGGCCGGACATCGGCGACGAGTTCGCCGCCGTACATGATGCCGACCCGCGAGCAGAGTTCGGCAGCAACGTCTACGTCGTGTGTCGTAACAACAATCGTGTTGCCGTCGTCCCGGTACGAGCGCAGGAAGCGCTTGACCCGCTCCTGAACGATTGGGTCGAGATTCGCCAGCGGTTCGTCGATGAACACGACATCCGGCTCGTGGAAAAACGCGCCGGCGATCATCACTTTCTGCTGTTGGCCCCGCGAAAGGTCCGAGGACAGCGTGTCGAGTTTCGCGGTGAAGCCGAGACGGTCGGCCCATGACTCGGTCTGCGCTGTTACCGCGTCGTCGGGCATATCACGGATAGCACCGACAAAGTCGAAGTACTCGCGTGGCGTCATGAAACTCGGCGGTGACTCTTTTTCAGGGAGAATCCCCGCTCGTTCGCGGACCGCTGTTGGCTGCGTTGCCGGGTCGACACCGAGTACCGCTGCCTGTCCACTATCCGGACTGAGCTGCCCGGTGAGTATTTCCATTGTGGTGGTCTTGCCGGCCCCGTTCGGCCCGAGCAGTCCGAAGAACTCGCCATCGTCGATGCTGAGCGAGAGGTCCGCTATCGCGGTCATGTCGCCGTAGGCCTTCCGAAGCGACTCGATCTCGATTGCTGTCACGGCGTTCTGCCGACCATCGTGGTTCTGTCCGTATAAGCTATTATACTAGATAAGAACATTCCAGATAGTCTGACAGCGGTTTCGGGGACACGTGCATCTAAATTGATGAATCTGTGCCCTGCAGTATCGACCTCATCGCCGGCGGGACCACGTTTCTGACCATTGACCGCGAACGTAACAGTGGATTCGACAGTATCCACTGGGCGCCTCCCGATGTGGTCGAGTGGGCGTCAGGGATGCTCGACGAAGCAGCGACGGGGGCGGCTCCGCCCAACGACCACGCTGACACCGCCGAAAGTTGAATCTGGCCGGCATAGCGGACGCGATATGTATTGAGCGGCATACTTGTCAGATATGTATCGGCCGAACTGTCACCTGTAGTCCGTGTTTGTATAACCATTCTTTGAGTAATCGATATCTCTTAACACATGACAGGATAGATATGCTACATGGCCCCGCATCGACTCCACCACCTCGCCCTCCTCTGTCTGGTCTGTGTGTCGCTCCTCTGTACCGCCATGCCAGTCGGCGCAGCGCCCCCGCCAAGGCCGCTGTGTGACGCCTGCGGTGACACCTTTGAATCGACGGCCGAGTCTCACGGTGTGTCGGTCACTGTCACACACAGCAATGCAACCGTCGCCGTCAACAACAACGGAACCGCAACGTGGGTCGTCCACAATCGTCTGTCTAACGCAGAAGGTGTTGCACGGCTTCGAGCAAACGAGAGCCTCCGGACCGCTATCGCCGACAGGGCGATGTGGGACACCGAACTCCTGAGCGCGAACGTGTCCGGCGATGGCGTCATAACGCTACGGTACCGCGAGGCCGACTTCGCTCAGCAGTCCGTCGGCGGGACAGTCCGGACTGGCGAGTTTACTGAAGCCTACGGCTATCGAAACCTCGATGGCCTCGGTGCTGATCGGCTCGTCGTCGTTGCTCCCGACGGGATGCGAGTCGAGCAAGCCATCGACGGCGCAACCGTCTCAGACGACGGACAGCGGATGACGCTGACCGAACTCAACGACGGGCGTATCGTGACGTTCGTTCCCCGTGACACGGCCGTTGGGCCGCTGTTGAGTCTACTCGCGGTCGGAGCACTGCTCGGACCCGTGATGGCGGTGAAGGCGCTCGCATACACCACGCTCCCCGCAGCGGTGTTTACCCTCTTGATCGGCGCTGCCGCCGGGGGTGTCGCCCGGCTTGATTGGGACTTGAAACGCGTCCGGGACTCCGCTGGCATCGTCTTCGCCGGCGTGGGCGCGCTAGCGACTGTTCTGTCGCTTCTTGGAGCGACGGGCGTTTTGCGGTTGGGTGGCATAGCGGCACCGCTGTTCGGCGGTGGCACCGCGCTGTTCATCTGTGGCATCGCACTGTCACAGCGGCGCGTCCGTGAGCGCACAAGCTATCGGACGGTCGTTGGCGGCGCAGTAGTCGGCGCAGGCATCGCGCTCGGAGTGACGATAGCGGCGGCGCCGATGGTTGCCGGGGACGGGTTCACGTTCCCGGTGTCAGCGCTGTTGGTTCTTGGACCTGCGTTTGTGCTTCTCCCGGCCGGGTACGCAGTCGGCCATGGGAACCGCCGGCTGGCGTTGAAGACCGCCGCCATCGGGTTCGTGCTGTCGATGCTACCAGTCCTCCCGATACTGCCTGCGCCGTTTGGACTGGGCGTGCTTTTCATCCCTATCGCAACGGCCAGCGCTGCTGCCGTTGCTGTCGCCGGTCTCCCTCTCTTCCTTGCCGGCGTCTCGCTTGGCGTTCCCTCATCTGGCTGTTGACCAGTTCTCTGGCGACAACCGCAGTGCAAACACGCCATTCGGTTCGGCTCTGAGTAGACCAGTTTAGACGTGTCAGGACAACGTGGGCGACCACGGTCGTGCCCTGATTTGATCGGCAGTGTGTTCCCGCGTTACTCTATGCCATACTCTTTGATAATTACCCGAGGATAGCATCGATGTTACCTGGTTGTGCTTATGTTGCCATTAGTACATAAGCGCGTGAACCGAACAGAAATACACGATGTCACAGACGAATACTGGTCACAATCTCGACGATGAAGTTGCTGAATACCGTGACCCCGTCCACAACGTCGACCCGCTCTTTGTCAATCGCTGGTCGCCGCGTGCGATGACTGGTGATTCACTTGCTGAAGATGCCCTCCATTCGTTGTTCGAAGCCGCACGCTGGGCCCCGTCCGCGTTCAATAACCAGCACTGGCGGTTTGTTTACGCTACCCGCGAAGACGACGAGTGGGACTCCTTTCTCGACCTGCTGAACGAGGCCAACCGCTCGTGGGCACGCGACGCTGGCGCGCTCATCGCCGTCTTCTCGAAAGTCACCCTCGACCACAACGGCGAAGCTGCTGTGACGCGCTCTTTCGATACCGGCGCTGCGTGGCAGAATCTCGCTCTCGAAGGCGCTCGGCGCGACCTGGCTGTTCATCCAATGGCAGGCTTCGACTGGGACCGGATTCACGACACTCTGTGCGTCCCCGAAGACGAATTCGACGCCGAGGCGATGGTCGCTGTCGGTGAACGCGCCGATCCCGAGACGTTGCCTGACGACCTCAAAGAGCGTGAAGAGCCGAGCAATCGGAAGCCGCTCGACGAAATCGTCTTCAGCGGCCGGTTCGAGTGAGCGAGCAGGTGCGTTCTGCACCCAGCTGAGAGCGTAGCGAAACCCAGGTATCTCTTCGTTACCGCCAACCATGGACGGGGAGTCGGCACCCTGAAACAGAGCGCTGAACTGAGTCGTATCGTGCGCCCTTCGGTGCTATGCTAGTGAGTGTCGAACTGTGTTCGGGTAGTTCTCGTCTCCAAGTAGCTACGCTTATAACTGTGGCCACGAGAGGTATCGTATAGGCGGCCACAGCGGCGGGGTTGCCTCCCGTACCCATCTCGAACACGGAAGATAAGCCCGCCAGCGTTCCGGGGAGTACTGGAGTGCGCGAGCCTCTGGGAAACGCGGTTCGCCGCCACCATTCATACCTGATTTGAGTTCCAGTGAGCGACGCGGCTTTGCTGTAGCTCGGCTTGAAATCCTCCTAAATTCGGTAAGCACTACCAGACAGTTCTGCCGTTGCGTATCGAAGTGTTCGCAGCGACATCGTTAGTCTGTCGCCGTCGATGCTGCGAAACAACGAACGGTCAGTCGCTCGCGGGGCAGGCACAGCGGCCATATCGCTCACAGAGTGAATGGGCTCTGTGGTCATGCGTAACGCACAAGTTCTGTTTTGAGTCTTGAGCACTTACTTAGTGGTGCTGTGATTTGATTCGGCATGGACCGTCGCTACGTCATTGGTCTCGCCGTCGCGCTCGTAGCAATCGGTATCGGACTGGCCGCTTTCACGGCCCCCTGGTCCCCGCAAACGACCTCACCTGGGCTGGACGAGACGTATCCTGCAGGGGCAGGTCCGGATCACATCAATTTCTCGGCGCTTGAGGAAGACGATATGAACGTCTCGCACACCCCCCGTGAATACTGGGACTCGTACGCTATCATCTACACCGCACCACCCGACCGCCCGCTCATAGAAGGCGATTATTATATCAATTCCAACACGGGGGAGATACTCGCTGACCGGTGGCACAACGCCACGGTCTATCGGAACGGGACGACGTATGCGGCCGTTCAACCGGTCGACGATATTCCGAACGAGCGCCAGAGGGAGGAACTGGAATCGGACGACAGCTACGTCTACCACGACGCCACCGACGCGTATTACCGGTACGACCCACGCTACGGACAGATTGCGCCCACGAACATCGGCCGACATCCTGACCTCCTCGACGGGTACACGTGGACGGCCACCAACAGGACGACGCACCACGGCGTCTCCGTCATCACGTATCGCGTCACGGGCAAACGAGCGACCGCCGCCGACGACGCCCCACCGCTTCGCAACGGCACGCTCTCGCTCGGAGTCGAGGATGGGATCGTCTACGCGTTCGATATCACGTTTGGCAGAGACGGACGCACCGACCGATACACGTACGACGTTCGTCCCGCTTCCTTCCCGGACCACAGTTGGGTTGACACAGCCCGAGCGGTCGCTTCTGAGAACGCGACCGAGAGTTCCGCCCGTTGAGGCCCGTCAAGGTCCTCGTGACTTTGCGGCGTTCCGGTTGGTCACGACCAGTCAGGGGGTCACGATCAGGCTAAACCGATAGACGGTGCCTTGGTATTCGGCGACGACACCCCGGAAGTCGACTCGGTCGTCGTAGCTGTCTATCGGCTGGAGGTCGCCAGCGATGCCGAGCGCGTCCAAAACCTCAGCAAGTCCGTCAGAAGGCGGTGCGCCCTCTTCGTAGCGGCGAGGCTCCTCGCTGATCGCGTCGTCGATCACGCCACGAGCGGCCTCCGAGAGGTCGAGTGAGGTCAGATCGAGTTCCAGAACCGCCGTTCGTGCGTACTCCTGGAACGCTTCGCGATTGTTCGAGATCTCGTCGATAGTGTACGTCCATTCTGGGACAGTTACCGTCCGCTGCTCTGTGACGGGGCGAAAGTATTCGTCTTCGTACTCGATGTAATCGAACGGCGGCGATGGGACGAACTCACTGGCTTCAGCGTCAAGGTGCTGGTGATACTCGACGGCCTGCAGGTTTTCGAATTGAGGGTCGCCGAGAAACCCATCGTTGCCCGCGTAGACCGCGTCGAGCGCAGCCTCAAGGACGCGTTTGTCCTGTGTCGAGCGGTCGAAGGGCCGTCTCTCGACCGTCGCGTCGTCCGGCGGCGTCTCCTCGGACCGTGTGACCGCAAAGTGCCAGCGGTCCCGTTCGAGCTGCCGTGCCTCGTTTATCTGGACCTGATAAAAGATCCCGTCCTGCCGGAGGAACGTCGGGCGCGGCCTCGTGTCTTTGCCCCACCGGTCTCGTCCGACGAGCGGCCACTGTTGGACGGTAACGCTACCGGTGTCGAACAGTTCTGACGTATACTGCTGTTTCGTCTCGGCAGTAAAGTCGACCCTGGTGGTCGCATCAATTGCGGTCGGGTCGGGCCAGAGATACGGCCGACCGATTGATGAGAGGTCCTGTTCACTGGCGATGAGCGCGTAGTTGTCGAGACTGCCGGGATTGAGACAACCGGCGGTCGCGGTGATCACCCCGGACGCGCCGATGAGTCGGAGGGCGTGGCGGCGGGAACAACGCATTGCTGTACCGAAGTAGTTAATATACCGATAAATTGCTTGTGGTGTAAATCTACGGGCGGAACAGGCCGAATGCGTCGGGGCTTGACCTCGAGGCGGGTCACATCTCTCCGTGGGAATGCCACACGAGTCCGCATTTTTCGGGGCCAGCCCCCATTCGACTGAATTAGAACACGCCGAGTTCGAACACGGCGAGGTAAATCTGCCCGCCACCGGCGAGTATCATCACGACGGCTGCGATCTGGTGTATCCGTTGCAGGTACGTGCCGACGGTGTGCCAGAGGCTGATTCCAACCCCCGCAAGGAGGGTCACGCCGACAAGCGGAACCGCGACGCCGAGTGCGTACGCTGTGAGGACGAGAATACTTGTGTGGACTGGCAATGCGAGCGCCTGGGTAACCACGCCGAAGAACAGCGGCACGACACAGCCCGCTGCGGCAACCGCGTACACAGCACCGAACACGCCGAACCCGGCTACCGACGCCGGTCGCTCTGGCAGCGGGACGCGGAGTTCGGGCTCGCGGTTCAGGAGCATCACGACGCCGAACACGACCAGACCGAGTCCGATGACCGGTTCGAGCAGCGGAAGTGCGTTCTTGAGCGGTTGCCCAAGTGCGAGGACGAGCAGCGCCACGAGGGTGAGCGCAGCAAGCGCTCCGCCAGCAGCGGCGGTGGCCGGTGGCAGCATACTCACATTCCCGTCGCTTTCACGCAGGTAGTACCCGATGTAGCCCGGGAGAAGCGGGAACGCACACGGGGCAAAAAAGGTCGCGATGCCAGCGCTCGCGGCGAACGCAAATGTCCCGAGTACGGCAACATCCGCCATCTTAGACCAGTGCGTCGAGTTCGTCTCGGAGCGTCTCTTTCCCGGCGAGCCCACTGTGACCGAACTGGACGGTCCCGCGCTCGTCGACGATCGCAATGTACGGAAGTCCGTCCGCCCCAAATGCCGCAAGCAACTCACTACCGGGGTCAATGCCGACAGTCCAAGCACCGCCGTTCCGGTTCCACCATTCACCAATGTCAGCCCTCGTCAGAGTCTCGCTCGGGCGCTCGTTCGTCACTGAGATGAACGAGACATCGGTGTACTCGGGCCGAATCGAATCGAGTATCTCGAGCTGGTCGTCACAGGGTGCACACCACGTAGCAAAGAGGTCGACTACCGTGACGGTTCCCGGCGTCGGTACGGGCGTCTCGCCTGCCGACGAGCCGCGTGCATCGAGCGTCTCAACGCGAACCGGAAGCTGGTCTGTGTTTTGGGACCGGATACCTGACAGCCCGTTCTGGGCAACCCACAGGCTTCCCCCGGTGAGACCGAGCCCGGTCATGGCCGCAACAACCTGCCGGCGGTTCACGCGGTTCTCACCGTTTCAAGGTCAGCAATAATGGTTTCTTCGTCCGGTGACTTCGAGCGGTAGGCACGCTCGACAAACCCATCGGCGTTGACCAGTAGCGTCAGTGCTGTATGCGTGAACATGTACATATCCATGTCCTCCGGTTCAGTTCGCTGGAACATAACCCCGAACTGGTCCTGTATGACAGCCTTCGCCCGCTGCTTCGACGCCGGTCGAAGGAACTGCCAGCTTTCGCTATCGGCGTCGACATTCATTTTGTCGGCATACACCCCGAGTCGTTCTGCGGTATCACGAGCGGGGTCGAACGTCATCGGGATGAACCGGACGCCAGCGGCGTAGCCGTTGTTCTGGGCGTGGCTCTGAATGTTTCGCTGCGTCGAGATGAGAACTGGACACACCGTCTGGCAGTGGCTATAAAAGAATGTGAGAAGGGTCGGCGTTTCAATATCCCGCAGTCGAACCTCGCGGGATGCGGTCGGTGTGGCGACACGCACGTCCGGAATCTGCTCACCCCATGCCGGGTACGGAAGGTCACTGCTCTCGAACTCCCGGTCGGGCTCTTCGAGGACGACGTCGGGATTCGAGTCGCCGAGCCGACCACCACCGAGACAGCCGGCGACTCCAACAATTGTTCCAGCCGCACCCGTCGATTTGAGAAGCGTCCGTCGGCGCATACGCAGTATTTGTGCCCTCAAATATTTGGAGAATCTGGTGTGATTCTCGTAAACCGTCGTTCGCCTGCTCTCGCGTGGTTTTGGACTGTGGGTGTGAGCAAAACCACAGCACAGTGAAAAAGACGGTTCCCGGACCCGGACAGACGGCGTTGAACTGAGGCGAACCGCACATTGACATTCTCATCACGTGTTACCGGGGCACTGTGTACCGCGTACTCTCTGGCAAGTTCCGCTCAAATCACGTCATAGAGGACAGCGTCTCGTTGATTTAGGAGAGCAGTCGTGTCTCAACTGATACGCCGTGATAGTTGGCGTGTCATGAATGGGCATGTAACACTATCAAAAATAAGACTTTTGCATATTATATCCGTATTTTGATGAGAGTGTCTGTACAGATTTCCTCTGTATTAAGATGAGTATGTAGCTATATCCCGAAGAATACGGAGATAAGATTTCGTATATTGTATCAGAAGTGGATATTCTAAACGTCAATAGTCCTAACACTTATGTGTAATCTATTCGATATTGTAGTCGTAATGCCAGAAGCGAAGTTCGAGGTTGATGTCGACAGCGCGCCAGACGAACAACCGGGCGCGAACCCGTTCAATCGGTGGCACCCGGACATTCCGGCGGTCGTCGAAGCGGACCCTGGCGAGAGTATGCGATTAGAGGCACTCGACTGGACCGGCGGACAAATAACCGATAACGACAACGCCAATGAGGTCCGCGACGTGGACCTCTCGCAGGTGCACTATCTCGCAGGGCCCGTTCACGTCAACGGTGCCGAGCCGGGTGACCTGCTGAAAGTCGAGTTCCACGACATGGGGCCGCTCAACGACCGCTCGGAGTTCGGGTTCACTGGCACGTTCTCCCAGCAAAACGGCGGCGGCTTTTTGACCGATCACTTCCCGAAGGCGGCCAAATCTATCTGGGACATCGACGGCTACACAGTCTCCTCGCGCCACATCCCCGATGTCGAGTACGAGGGGAAGATCCATCCCGGTCTCGCAGGCTGTGCGCCAAGCGAGGAACTGCTGGAAGCATGGAACGAGCGCGAACAGGAACTCATCGACAAGCACACCGAGGACCCCGAGTCGATACCGAACCATCCGACCGGGAAAGAGGAGCCAGCCGTGGCGAACCCACCGACACCCGACGGCGCGCTCATGGGCGAGATGGACCCCGACGAGGCCGAGGAGGCAGCAGAAGTCGCGGCCCGAACCGTGCCACCTCGAGAACACGGCGGGAACCACGACATCAAGGACCTCTCCATCGGCTCAACGGTGTATTTCCCAGTCTACGTCGAGGGCGCAAAGTTCGGCATCGGCGATTTCCACGCCTCGCAGGGAGACGGCGAGATTTCCTTCTGTGGCGCGATCGAGATGGCCGCCTACGTCGATCTCGAATTCGACCTCGTGAAAGACGGGATGGAGAAGTTCGGCGTCGACCACCCAATATTCGAGCCGGGTCACCGCGGGCCGAACTTCGAAGACTACGTCACCTTCTGTGGCTACTCCGTCACGGAGGACGGTGAACAGAAGTACATCGACTCCCACACCGCGTATCGGCGGGCCTGTCTGCAGGCTATCGACTACCTCAAGCAGTTCGGCTACACCGGCCAGCAGGCGCTGCACATTCTTGGGACTGTCCCGGTCGAAGGGCGTCAGAGCGGCGTCGTAGACGTGCCAAACGCCTGTTCGACGCTGGCGCTCCCAACGGGCGCGTTCGACTTCGACGCGTCCCCCGAAGGTATCGAGCACAACAGCGCCGACCGCGGTGACCTCTGTGTCACTGACGACCCGCTGTAATGAGAGCTAGAGACAATACGGGCTGTCGACACTGATGTTGGGAGAGACGACCGATGACGACAGCAATAACGAGCCGAACCCCACACAGACCGCCGCAGGCGAACTCGCCGACGCAATCCGGACAACACTCGGGCCCAACGGATTGGATAAAATGGTCGTCGGCGAGAACGGGACGGTCATCGTCACCAACGACGGGTCGAAAATCATCGAGTGGATGGATATCACGCATCCAGTCGGTCGGCTGGTCGAGCAGGCCGCGGCTGCACAGGACAATACCGTCGGGGACGGGACGACGACGGCGGTTGTGCTGGTCGGCGCGCTTCTTGAGGAGGCTGCAACGCTTCATTCAGCCGGGCTTCATCCAACGACAATCATCGACGGCTACGGCAGAGCCGTCGAGGCCGCTCTTGACCAGCTTGCGCAGTACGAACGTGGCCTGCACAGCCGGCAGGACGACCGACTGACACAGATTGCGAAGACTGCCGTCACAGGACGGTGGGACGACGCTTCGACCGACCGGTTCGCCGAACTGACTCTCAGTGCGCTGCAGGCAATCGAGTTCGACAGGTCAAGGCTCACGCTCAAGTCCTACCCCGGCGGCGAACTCCGCGAGTCCGTCTGTCTCGACGGAGTGCTGGTCGATCTAGAGACATCATCGACATCCCTCAACGCCCTCAGTCACCCGCGCACCCGGACCCATGACGAGCCGGCTATCGCGATGGTCGACGCCGAAATCGGCATCGAGGAACCGAACAATGTCGAATCGGTGGAGCTGCAAGACGCGACACAGCGGAACGCGTTTCAGGCCCACGAACAGGACCGGAGGACCGAACTGGTAGAGCAGGTGGTACAGTCCGGTGCGACCGTGCTCCTCTGTCAGAAATCCATCGACGAAGCAGTCAGGACCGCGCTCGCCCAGCGGGGTGTCCTCCCTGTCGAACGGACCCGGCGAGACGAGTTCGATGTTATCGCCCGAGCGACAGGAAGCACGCCAGTCATGTCTGTCGACGACCTGACCGCGGACGACACCGGCACTGTTGGGTCGGTCACACAGCGGACGGTCGGGACTGCACAGACGCTCGTGCTGCAGGGCTGTCCGGAGGAACACCGAGCAACACTACTGCTCCGTGGCGGCACGCCACACGTCGCAGAGGAAGTCCGCCGCATCGTGGCAGACTGTATCGACGTTACTCGTGTCGCACTTGACGACGGCGTGTTCGTGCCGGGTGGTGGTGCGGTGCCGACCGCACTGGCGATGGACCTCGCCGCGCTGTCCCGTGAGATCCCGGACCGGACACAGCTCGTCTTCGATGGGTTCGGAACCGCACTGGAAGCCCTCCCCCGGACACTGGCCGCGAACGCGGGCACGGACCCACTGACCACGCTGACAGGGATAAAACAGCGACACGACGCCGGCGCAGAGACGGTCGGTGTCGGCCCCGATGGCCATCCCCGCGACATGATCGACGCGGGTATTCTGGAACCAGCCGCGGTGTTCAGGAGTGCACTGCAACGAGCAGTCGCCGTTGTGACACAGATCCTTCGGGTCGACGACGTTGTGCGAACCAGCACAAACGAGCGCACAGCGGACGGTGAACACGACCACGCCCACGCGGCGACGGGTGGCTATCCGTGGGCGGTGGGGCACTGAGAAGCGAGCAGACACCGACAGCCCTCCAGCCGACCGGCTGCTGGATCAGGCTGTGTTACTCGTCTTCATCCGCTGAAGGGCGTTCGCGCTGGGCCACGAACACCGGCCCGAGGAACCGGTTGGCGACCTGATCAGCCGGCATCCCGAACACGAATGTCGCCAGCGACGGGTCAGTTTCACCCATCACGACCGTGTCAAACCCATCAGAAACGTCCACAATTGCGTCAAAGGGGTTCTGGTCGCGGTCGATCCGCGTCTCGATAGTCGAGGGGTCCATACCGAATTCTGCCAGCCGGTCCGCCAGCCCGCCGAGCAGTGTCTGGATATCGTCGTCGGTTGTGTCTTCATCCGCGACGTGATATAGCGTCACGTCGGCGTCCATCTCTCCGAACACACTGGCGACAACGCGGGCAAGCCGGTCGACCCCGATGGCCCCACGGACTGGGACCAGTACGTCTTCGACCGGCCCTGTGGCGTTCGGAACGAGAACAGCCATGCAGTCGTGCTCAGCAATCATACGGTCGATAGTCTTCTGTCCGTTATGAGTGAACACGAGTCGCCGCTCGACGGTGGCTCCGGCGTCCTCGAACATCTCCTGGTACTCGTCGAGCCGTTCCGTTGCCCGGTCCTCGAACTGCATCCGTGCCTGTCCGGGGGCAGTCTGCTCCGGGATGACATGGTATCCCAGCAGGACGACGTGCGCATGGGCGAGCAGTTCGGGGACACCCTCCGGGACCGATTCTCCCTCGAGGACACGGATCGGGACGAGTATCGATAGACGGTCAGTCATACTCAGATATCTCCCTTGAGTGTCACGTCCCCAGCGTAATAACGGTACCAGAGGTACGAGGCAAGCATGACCACGACGCCGATACCGATTGACGCGGGCTGCATGAAGACGATCAGTCCGAAGCTCGCGAGCGCGCCCACGACCGGGACCAACGGATAGCCCGGTACTCGATAGCTTGGCGAGTACCACTCTGGGTTCCGACGGCGCAACACGAGCAGGGCGATACACATCAGCCCGTACATAATCAGGTGGAGAAACGAGGCGACTTCCGCAAGGAGTTCGACCCGGCCAGTCGCGACGAGGACGAGGATCGGGCCGCCAGCGGAAAGCAACGCGACGTGTGGCGTGCCGTATCGAAGGTTGACTTCGCTCGCCTTTCTGGGAAGCAACGCGTCGCGGCTCAGCGCGTACACGGCCCGCGAGGCACTGAGAATCGACGCGTTCGCGCTCGAAAACGTCGCCAGCAGCCCGGCACCCAGAATCGCGACCGCACCGGGCAACCCAAGGAAGTCACGGGCTACTTCGACCATCGCTGTCTCCCCGAATTCGCCGAGTCGTTCAGCGCCAAACGCGCTGGTTGCGACGAAAATTGTGACAACGTAAAATACGGTCACGATCAGGACCGAGCCCACCATCGCCAGCGGGAGGTTCCGACTCGGTTGTTTGATTTCACCTGCAACAGTGGCGACCTGTGCGAATCCCAGATACGACGTGAACACCAGCGCAGCGGTCGTCAACACCCGGAAGTACCCTCTGGAGAAGAACTGCTCCGGAACGGTGCCGCCGCCGAACACACCAACAGCATCAAGAACGCCGTAGGAAAGGAAGCCCGTCAACACCACGAGGAGAACCCCGACTACGACGTTCTGGAGCTTCGCGGTGTTTTCCGTGCCGCCGATACTCAACGCCGTCAGTGCGACCCCGAACAGCAACCCGATGCCGATGACCGGGCTGAACGGGAGCCCGATGCCGAGCTCGGCGAACACAGCGCTCGCGTAGTGGCCGAGCCCAACCAGATAGAACGCGGACGCGAACATCAGGCCCAGCCACAGCCCAAGGCCTACGATTGCGCCATAGGCCGTCCCCATCCCCCGCGAGATGAAGTAGTATCCGCCGCCGCTCCGTGGCATCGCTGTCGCGAGTTCCGAAGTCGGAAGCGCCACGAGCAACGCTATCAGGCCGCCAATAGCAAACGAAAGGGTAGCTGCGAGCCCAGCGTTTGCGGCCGCCAGCCCCGGGAAGACGAAGATTCCGGCTCCGATCATCGTCCCAATCCCGATTGCCAGCCCGCCGACCAGCCCGATAGTCCGTTCTAGTTCAACGTCGTCGTCATGGACGACTGTGTCGTCGGTGACGGCTTCCGGCTCCTCAGCAGGTGCCTCACCGGCGATGTTCTCGCCCGCAGGGTCAACGTCGACAGGCTGTTCAGCCATGTGACAGAATATCCCACCTGTCTGATAAAACCGCCGGCAGGAGACATAGCAGACGCCGGGGATAACAGCGGTAACTGTCCGTAAGACGGATTGAACAGGCCGTTATGAGGATATCGGGCCGTATCGGAGTCTCTCGATAGTCGGGTGAGACCCCAGTTGTGGCTTCAGAAGCCAGTCATTCGGTTAAGCAGCACACCCAGCCAGTCGAAACAATTCTATGCGTAGGTCACCTCTACGTAGTACTGTGCGGTTCAGTCATCATCCTCAGGCGCTCATCATTCCCGACGACATCCGGGACACAATGGCGGCGCATATCGCGGCGCGTCACCCCCACGAGGCCGGTGGATATCTGGCGTGTACGCGACGGGACAGTCGGTTGTACGCGACCGACCACGTTCTGCTCGACAACGTTTCCCCCAGACCGCGGCGTCGGTTTGTCGCCACAGACACCGGTGCCATTCCAGCAGGGCCACGGGTGTTCTATCACTCACACACAGCAGCGTCGACACCATCAGGGTTGACGGGCACTGACCGACAAAACATCCGTGACCGGTTCGCGCTCGTCGTCTTTGCCCCACATGGGGAGCCCTACAGTTACCGGCTGTTCCGACTGGGGTTGTTTAATTGGCAAGAGGTTCCAGTGATGGGAGAAGCATCCCAAGAAGAGCCAGCCAGATTGCCACGGCTTGTTTGAGGGGCTGTAGGGGCGTATCGCTTCGAGACTGCTGTGTGCCGGGCGAAAACAATTATCAAGTGGGGTCGAATACGTCCGGTTAGTCTTCCTCGCCGCCAGCTACAATGTTGGGGTTGCTCTGTTTCTCGACGCTGTAGATCGGGTAGTCGTCCTTGGTCGCGTAGGCGATGACGAGGAACGACACGAGCCCGACCCCGGCGGCGATGAACGTCGGCAGGCCGTCGAAAGCGGCGGTGAAGATATCGTTCGGGATATACAGGAGCGTGTTTTCGTAGGCGTAGGTCGTCGGCACCAGCACGAAGAGCACGAGACGGGTGGCGGAGCCGGCGATCATCGAGCCGAGTGCTGCCGGCGTGGTCGCGATATCGGACCAGTATAGCCCCATCACCAGCGGGACAAACGCGCCGGCCAGCATGATATCAAACGCCAACACGAGCAACATTCCCGTCGCAGAGACGCGTATCGCAAGGAACACGCCAAGCAGCGTAATCGGGACAGACATCAGGCGCGTGACGGTGAGCAGTTTGTCACTCTCCGAGCCAAAGAAGCCTTCATCGACGCCGCCGTCCGCGGCGGCTGCCGGACTGCTGGAACTCTCCTCGTCGACGCGGATGTTGCCGATGTTACGGGCGATGACGGCCGACGTTCCCAGAATCGCCCCGTCGCTCGTCGAGAACGAGGCGGCGACGATGCCGGCGAGCACGAGTGCAGCCAGCCACGGTGGCACAGCGTTCTGGAGGAGCGTGTACAGCACAGCCTGATTCCCGGCTTCCACACCGAGCGAGGCGAGAATCGGGTTCGCCGACAGCGCAACGACGGAGAACGGGACGCCGATAATCAGCGTACCGGCGGCCCCGATGAAGCAGGCCTTCTGTGCGGTTTCGGGGCTATCAGCCGCAAACACCCGCTCCATGAAGTCGATGGCGACGATGTCACCGAGGCCGAGAGCGACGATGGTGGCGAGGTTGATGTACGCCCCCTGACTTGGGTCGGTGAGCTGTCCGAGGTTCGTCGGTCCCATGCCGGTGGGAATGGTGATGCCGTAGTTCGTCGTGACGTAGAATATAAGCGCGATGGAGCCGATGAACGCGACGCCTGCCTGTAACACGTCGGTGTAGGCGACCGAGAACAGACCGCCGGCGACAGTGTACGCGAGCACGAGCCCGGCGATGATGAACACGCCCAGCTGGAAGCTCGTTCCGACGAAAATCTGGAAGAGGTACCCGCCGGCGACAAGGTTCCCCGCAAGCAGGAACGCGTAGGCGACGGACATAATGATGCTTGCGACGATCTCAGCGGTCCGACCGTACTTCCGGCGGTAGAAATCCGGTAGCGTCGTGAGGTTGAGTCGGTTCATCGGTTTCGCAAAGAACAGCCCGGTGAGGAACAGACAGAGCGCCAGCCCGACGGGCAGTGCCGCACCGGCCCAGAAGCCAAAGCCTGCTGCGAGGTCGGTATTCCCGAGCGTTGCGTTTGAGTCGAGCGACTGCGCCATCAGCGTCGCCGCAGCCAGCGGAAGGATAAGTCCCCGACCGGCGACGATGTAGTTGATGCTGTCGCCGTTGACTTTCTTGGCAACATAGAACCCGATGGCCATCATCGTCACGATGGTGGCGGCGAGCCCGTAGAGGATGACGCTCACGGCGAACCACCACTGTTGACGATTGAACAGGTATCAACGTTTTTTACCCTACTTCTCGCACTTTTCTTCCCGATACAGTTTGGTTTTGGGTAGTATTCAGTCACATGAGTTCCGTTTTGAGGACCACATAAAGACGTTGTGACAGTATTGTTTACACAGTGGAGTTATCCCGCAACGTCCATGGACTGTAGGCGTAGGTGAATGGACATATGTACAGTACCTTATTGAATATGTTCCCTAAAACTGTTTTAATACGGCATCCCAAAATTGAGTGAAAATCTGTCTACTTCTGCGCCCGCTTGGAGTATTTGTTCCAACCCAAAGTAGAAAATGCGGCCTGACCGGACACGAAATAGAGAAATAAATGCACGAAGCTCGAAATCTCAGGAGGACAAGGAAGTGACGCCCGACCCGATTCGAATGAAACGGAAAGTCCAGCAGTTGGGCTCCTCCACGCTGGCGGTGACAGTGCCCGTCGACTGGGCGCGCCAACACGACATCTCGAAGGGTGACGAGGTCATCGTCCAGCGCGACGAGAACGGCGGGTCGCTGCTCGTCGTCCCTGAACAGCCAACCATCGAGGATGTGGAGGCGACCATCGACGCCGACGCCCTGACCCCCGATGCACTGGAGCGGGCCATCATCACGCAGTACGTTCTGGGTCGACAACTCATTCGGGTTGAGGCGACGGCACCACTGGGGATCGAACACCGTAACGCCGTTATGAATGCCGAGCGCCGGCTAATGGGCCTTGGCATCGTTGAACAGGCCGAAACGACAGTGACAGTACGGTGCTCAGTTGCGCCGGAGGACTTCGACCTCCCGACGCTGCTGGGCCGACTCAGTCGGACCGAGGCAGTGATACGTGGGGATGCGATTTCCGCGCTCATCGAGGGAGACACCGACCTCATCGAAACAGTAGAAAGCCGTCAAGAACAGGTCGAGAAGCTGTTTTATCTGTTTCTCCGTCTGGTGTTTACCATCTACCGGAACCCACGACTGAACCAGGCCGTGGGACTGGAAACCGGATTCCCCCTTATCGGATACCGCTCGGTCGCACAGGACGTGGTTCTGATGGCTGACACAGCCGTCGAGATCGCGAGTCTGGCGACCGACTCGGCGACGCCCGATCAGTTGACTGCGTCAAAGCTCACCGAACTTGGGGACGCACTTGACGACGCAGCCAGCGCAACCCGGTCGGCGGTGACGACACCCGACTACGACGCGACCGAAGACGCCCGCGCCGCGTTCGACCTGGTTGACGACAGGATCGCCGACCTGAACGCACATCTGGAATCAGAGCGTCCCGAACCGCTGCTGGCGCTCCAGCGCGCTGTGGTCCTGCTTGAACGCAGTGCTAGACACGCTCGCGACAGTCTCTCGGTTGCGACGCATCTGGCCTTCCGGAATGACCCCTCGCTGGTCACCGGGGAGTAACTGCTGACCGAGAGGGGCGAGCCAGCATTAAATTCCTTAAGGAAACTCGAACGGTACATGTCCACTCGTGGTCATAGGAGTGGGTTTTACACATCCGAAGGAACGCTTATCCGTAGTTCGCAATCATCTACTTTTGTCGATACACACGCTGGGTTCGACCAGTTCGAGCCCGGGAAACAACTATATCATGACTGATCGAAACGGCGACGACATCTACGGCGAAAAGCACAAAGAAGCGAACGAACCCATCTTCAGCGGCATCCCAACCTTCCTCAAACTCCCGGAGGTCGAGCGCGACGCGCTTGACGAAGAGAACGTCGACATCGGCATTCTCGGCGCGCCGCTGGACACGGCGACGACTATTCGTCCGGGCACCCGCTACGGCCCACGTGCGGTCCGGGCTGCCTCAACGGTCCCCTCGCCACCCTACGAGCACTTCAATATCGAGACCGGTATCGACCCATTCGACACGTTTAGCGTCGCCGACACCGGTGACGCTGCTGTCTCTCCCGGTGACACGCGCCAGAGCCAGTTGAACATCGAGGATGCCGTCTACGAGATCAGCGAGCAGGCAACGCCCATTGTCATCGGCGGCGACCACTCTATTTCATACCCCGACATCAAGGGCTGGGTCGAAGCGAACGACTACGACGACATCGGCCTCATCCACTTCGACTGTCACGCGGACACGGGCGACGAAGGGCTGACCGGCTTCGAGTACGACCACGGCGCGTGGGTCAAGCGCGTCTTCGACGACGACCTCATGGCCGGCGAGAACTACACCCTGATCGGCCCGCGTGGCTTCTGGCCCGGTCCGGACACCTACGAGGAGATGCGGGAGGCCGGCATGAAGTGGTACACTTCCATGGAAGTCGGTGGGATGGACCTCGACGACATCGTCACCGATGCCGTCCAGCGGGCTACCGACGGCACTGACGCTGTGTGGGTCTCCTTCGACGTGGACGTGATGGAGCCAGCTTACGCGCCCGGCACTGGCGAACCCGAACCCGGCGGCCTCATCCCGCGTGAAGCCATCTACATGGTCCGTGAGGTTGTCAAGGCGCTCGACCCTGAGGACTTCGGCTTCGACGTGGTCGAGGTTTCCCCGGCCTACGACACCAGCGACAGCAGCTCCTACAACGGTGGTGTCACCAGCGGGCTTGCCAACCGACTCATCATCGAGGTGATGGGGAGTATGGCACTCGCCGAAAAGGGACTGGAATCTGGCGACCCGATCAAGCCCAAGGAACCGCTCGGTCCCACGGAGGAAGCCGAGACGCCCGCCGACGACTGAGATAACGCCGCGGTATACGCCTCAATCGCTATTGTTGTACTCCGTTGGTGGGCGGTACTTGAGGGGTGGTGTGTCGGCCGATGGACGCTGGCTCGGATGACGCAGGAATGGTGTCACAGGATAGCCATCGGCGATACATGGACGCATCAGTACGCTCGGTGTTGAGATGGGCCCCATTTAGACCGCCGTTCGGGTTTTCTTGATGGAGTTCTAACCGGTAATATGGCGTCGGTCCTTACCTCACTGGGGCGATCTCGGCGGGATGAAAGCGACGACGACAATTTCTACGATAGCCCGCGGTTCGTGACACACGCCGACGATGGCTTCATAAACAAGTTGACAAACATCTACGCGTCGGTGCTGTCTCCCGGCGACCGCATCTTCGATTGTATGAGCAGTTGGGTCTCACACCTGCCGGACGAGGACTACGGTCGGACTGTCGGTCACGGACTCAACGCAGCCGAGCTTGCGGCCAACGACGCACTCGATGAGTGGTTCGTGCAGGACCTCAATCGTGAGCAGTCGCTGCCGCTTGATGACGATGCGTTCGACGCAGTTTTGTGCGCGCTATCGGTCCAGTACCTCCAGTATCCGGCTGCTGTGTTCAGTGAGTTCGACCGGATTCTGGCACCGCAGGGCCGTGTCATCATCAGCTTCACGAACCGGATGTTCCCCACGAAAGCAGTCCGAGCGTGGCGCGTTGCCGACATGGACGAGCGCACGACGCTGGTTGAGGCATACTGTCGTGCAGGTGGGTTGACGGTAACAGAGACGGTTACAGCGCAACCGGAAAACGACCCACTTGTCGCCGTTATCGCGCAAAAAGAGTGAACAGACGGCGGCCGACGCGGCAGTAGCGAAGCGCGCTCTTCATAGCGGAAATCAGCACGGCCGGGACAGAAAGTCCGGACTGCCCGGTGCCGGCAGATGGCAACTACTGGAGTGGCGTTCGCAGTGGCCGCGTAGATGGTTAATTCGCTTGGTGTTGGCCGTGCGACAGCATTTGTATCTACAGAACATACTGCCTAGTATGGCATCGGAACAGCACGACGCCACGGAGACGCCAGCTACTGAGCCGAATCCTGCGGCGCTCTCGCTTGTCGGCGGGTTCGTCGGAACGGTGAGTGGGCTGAAGCGCGGCGGGCTCCCCGGCGCTATGCTCGGCGGACTCGTCGGTGGGACCACTGGGTACGTCGCTGGTGCTGCAGCAAAGGACGCAGCGACCGGCCACGAGACGCACAGCGATGAACCGATTACGATTGAGACGACAGACGCGGAACACGAGGATGACGGCACCGAGAGTGGGTCAGAGGAAGACGTAGCAGGAAACGAGCATGAAGACGCGTCGGCCGACCCTGACAGTGATGCTGAGGCTGACAGCGATGCCGACGGTGATAGCGATGGCGGACACAGCGACGCTGACGAATCAGACGCCTGAGACACACTGAACGTAGCCCTGTCGCGCACGGAGAACTCGGCACGCGAAACCCCCGGTCAGCAGTCCTGTGATCTCACTCGACAGTCAGTTTTCAGTTGGAGCGGACGATTGTACATCGCCGAGTGGCACATCGATTCCCAGTAGGTCAGCGCTTCGCCGCCAGAGCCGGCTTGCAGCCGCCCGGTCCCGAGCAGCGTGTGAGGGTGTCGCCGGGCGTTGGCCAGCGAAGTACCGGCCAGAAACATCGCCGATTCGGCTGGACACGGCGAGATGCAGGATTTCGGCTGCGCCGTCTTCGACAGACGTGATTCCCGGCACAGCATCGAAGAGCTTGACGAACTGCGGGATCGGGCCGGGAAGGAACCGGCTGAACCCGCTCCCGGGGATCGCACCCGGGTGGAGACAGTTCGAAACGACATCCCGGCCTGTGGTCTCGAGTCGGCGCGCCAACTCCGTCGCAAACAGCACGTTCGCGAGCTTCGAATGACTGTATGCCCACGTTCCCGTGTAGCTGTCAACAGTGGTGACCCGGTCAAGATCAAGTGATGTCCCTCTGTGCGCGCTTGAGGCGGTTGTAACGACACGAGCGCCAGCGTTGAGATGGTCAAGCAGCTCTGTGGTTAGTAGGTACGGCGCGAGGTGATTGACGTGGAACGTGTATTCAACACCAATGTCCGTAAGCCGGCCCTGACGGAACAGTCCGCCGGCGTTGTTCACGAGGATATCGAGCCCGTCTGTCTCGTCACGGACAGTGGCTGCGAGAGACCGAACCTCGTCGACAGCAGCGAAGTCGGCTTGGACGAACGCCGCGTCGACGCCCACCCCCGACAATTCAGAGACAACCGCCGCACCTGCGTCAGCGTCCCGACCATGCACGATAACATCCGCCCCGAGGCGACCCAGAGACAGCGCCGCCTCGCGCCCGATACCGCTGGTCGAACCGGTGACAAGTACCTGCATGCCCGTGCAATCGATATCCGCGACACCGGCCCGTTCCGCAGGTCGTTTCGCCATGGTAGTACTACTGTCTCTCCAACTATAACGGAACGGCTAGTACGGTTATTTGCGACCGAGCGACGTATCGAACTCACGAGCCGGTTGCCAGTACGAGAAGAGGTCATGACCGGACAGCAGCCAGTCATCGAGAGTTGTGAGTACCCGCGCATTTTTGATGGTCACAGCGGTATATTGAGAGGTGGTAGCAATTCAACCGGAGCTAGACGGGCGCACTGCTCTTGTGACAGGGTCTGCGAAGCGAGTCGGCCGAGAGATGCTCCTTGAGTTGGCGGCTGCCGGTGCCGATGTCGCCGTGCATTACCGGACGAGCGAAGAAGCGGCGGCGGAGACAGCAGCCGACGCACGGGATCACGGCGTCGAGGCAACGACCGTGGAAGGTGACGTAACTGAGCCTGACGCCGTTGATTCGCTGTTCTCGGACTGTGAATCGGAACTGGGGGATGTCGATATCTTGGTCAACGCAGTTGGTCCGCTCCCACAGGGGCGGTGGGATGAGCTGTCCCTCGATGAGTGGAAAACCGCTGTTGAGGGGTGTCTATACTCGACGTATCTGTGCTCGCAGCGAGCGCTCCCGTCGATGCGGGCAGCCGGCTGGGGACGGATTATCAACTTCGGCGTGGCAGACGCGCGTGATGACAGGGCAGTCCCGATGAACTTCCCGTACTTCGCGGCAAAAAAGGCAGTCCTGCAGTTCACGCGAACGTTGGCGTATGATACACAGGACGACGGGATTACAGTCAACGCTGTGTCGCCCTTCGCGGTCGAGAACACGGTTGTAGATGTCTCGGAGTTTCCGCGTGGGCGGGCAGCCACGTTCGAGGACGTTGCGGCACCGATTCTGTTTTTTTGTAGTGACGCGGCTGCGTACATTTCTGGCCAGAACGTGGCCATCGACGGTGGTCGACTGCAAGAAGCGTGACCGGTCAGGTAGCGGTCCGTGTGCGGCCAGGTGTGGTTTTACGGGCCGGTACAGCTCCGCGGAACCGTCTATCTCGTCCTGAGAGCAGCGTCTATGTTTGAGCTATCAGACGCTATCAGCGGCTTCCGGCTCATCGCTATCCTGGCGGGCAAGTACGATGCCAGCAATGAAGCACGCAGCTCCCAGCCCGTACAGGCCATAGCTCAGTGGTGCCGAAACGAGGAACCCTGCGACGATCAGTACTCCGAACGCGGCGTGCAGAATCGCAGTCTGATTCACGGCCGGTTTAGCGGGTTCAGAAGCAAAAATGACCCGGTCCGGAGCTCGGGGTTCGGGACTAAACGATGCAAATCTGTGTGGCGTTTTGCGACTAGAACGGCACCGATGCGACCGGAGCGGTATCCAGTCACCGTTGCCGCACCTCTCCCGCACCAATTAGACCCTATGCACAGGTCGCCGGCCCCACACAGTTGTCGCCGAGTCTCCCGACTTAGGCGGGCTGGAGTCGGACAATCGGTGCATTCGACGCATCAACGACAGCAAGGATATGTCCGCTTCCGGGTTCAACCACGACATCGCGGATGCGCCATCCGCGGTCGGCGAGGAGAGGTGTCGCCTCTTCGACCGTTCGCCCGTCGACGGTAAACCGGGCAAGGTACTGCGACGCCAGTCCGCCGACGAGCAAGTCACCAGTCCACTCAGTGAATGCGTCGCCGGTGTAGAAAGTCGCGCCGCTGGGTGGGAACCCACCGGAACCACAGTCCCACGAATACACTGGTGCGACGACATCGTCGCGGTCCGCATGGCTGACACCGATCGGGTCGCCGCTGCCGTAGGTACAGCCCTCGTCGGCGACCGGCCAGCCGTAGTTCGCGCCCCGTTCGACGATGTTGATTTCGTCGCCGTCCTGCTCGCCGAACTCGGCCTGCCAGATAGCGCCGGTGTCAGGATGGACGGTCATTCCCTGTGCGTTACGGTGGCCGTAGCTGAATATCGAATCGACCGCGTCCGGGTCGTCGGTGAACGGGTTCGCATCGGGAATCCCGCCCGAAGGCGTCAGTCGAAGCGTCGTTCCGAGTTCGTTTGTCCGGTCCTGCGCGACGTGGTCAGGCCCGAAGTTCTTGAACTGCCTGTCGCCGACAGTCATGTACACCAGCCCGTCAGGGCCAAACACGACGCGGGACCCGAAGTGGCCGTCAGAGTCGACGAACGGCTCAGCGACGTGTAGGTGTTCGAATTCCTCGAATTGCGCGTCAGTCACGTTCAGGCGACCACGCCCCAGATGTGTGGCCGACTCACCGCTGTCGTTGACCTTCGAATATGTCAGATACACCCACGCCGGGTCCGGAAAGTCTGGATGCAACGCCGCATCAAGCATCCCGCCCTGGCCGCTCGCATACACAGACGGCGCGTTACTGACCGGTGTGACTGTACCGTCGGCCGAGTCGACCAGCACCACGCTGCCGACGCGCTCCGTGACCAGCAGTTGCGAGCCATCAGGCAGCGGCGTGATGCTCCACGGGGATTCGAGCCCATCGGCGACGGTTTCGACAGTCACAGCGGTCGCTGAGTCGTCGGTCTGTATGGCTGTGTTGAATCGCCATAAGGCGGTGGAATTCACTGTTTGACGGCACGTTTGATGTTATAGACGACACACATCAGGGCGATTTCTCGGAACTCACGAAACCAGGAACGCGCTCGCACGGCGAA
>NZ_JAAOHT010000050.1:0-32710 GCF_011440255.1 Haloarcula sp. JP-Z28
TTTTCGTCATGTAGAATGTGATGGAGGAGCGACAGCGTCACGCTTGCAGGACAATTCCGATGCTACCCTGGTGTATTGTAAACTCTGCACTGATTACGTATCGTTGCTGTTGCGGGTAGGGAGTCTGTTCGCCCTATCGGCACGGCCGTCTAGTATTTTCCCGTAGGAATGCTTTCCACAAGAACCGGCTATCGTAACACCCGCGTTCGGGGCGGAGGGTTCCGCTGGGCAGAATGAAGTGGAAACGACGGAGTATCTGTAGCCGCGACGACGGTCGCGACTCACTGCTCTCCTTCCCGTCGATAGCCGAGCCAG
This sequence comes from Haloarcula sp. JP-Z28, assembly GCF_011440255.1. Lineage (NCBI taxonomy): Archaea > Methanobacteriati > Methanobacteriota > Halobacteria > Halobacteriales > Haloarculaceae > Haloarcula > Haloarcula sp. JP-Z28. The sequence goes on from NZ_JAAOHT010000050.1 coordinate 316, forward strand.
CCAAGCAACAGCGACAGCGAGACGACAACGGCGGCGAGACTGAAGCCGGGGCCGGAGCCGTCCGTTGTTGGCGTCTGCGTATCCGGGTTGGGTGTTGTCGTGCCGGTCTCAGCCTCCGAAGCTGTCGTCTGTCCAGCAGCCTGTGATGTGGTGGCCGTCTTGGTGTCGGTTACAGTGGCCGACGCCGTCGAATCCGGCGTGGATGGTACGGTCACGGTTGCTGTCCCAGTCGTCGTCTTGTTTCCGGTTGCGTTCGTCGTCCCGTCCGTCGTACTGTTTGCCGCCCGAACGGTCACGTTACCCACACTGGTCGTGTTGAGTCTCACGGCGTGGACACCGGAGGAGTTGAACCGGACTGTGAGGTTCACCTGACGCTGTTCTCCGTTCGGGATTTCGACGCTCGCGTTCGTCCCGGTCACTGTTCCGTTATCATAGACACGCGCCTCAAACGTCCCGTCCCCGTCACCAGCATTCTCGATGGTTCCAGACACCATGACCGACTGTCTGGGCGCGACCGATGTTCTGTTGAGCGACGTGTTTATGACCGAGAACGATGGTTCAGGTGGGGAGATAGCACCGCCTCCGCCCCCACCGCCACCGCTGTTGTCATCGTCATTATTGCTATCGTTGCTGTCGCTATTGTCACTGCTACCGCCGTCGTTGCTGCCGTCAGAACCGTCGGTATCGTTTCCATCTCCGCCGCCATTAGTGTCGGTCGCTGTTTCGGTAGCCGTTGCCGTGTCTGTTCTCGACGGTGTCGAGGTCGCTGAACCATTGTCGACGCGTAGCTCAATACTGTTGAAGGCTGCAGGTGCGACAGTCTCGCCGTCGCTGTTCGACAGTTTCGTGTCCGCTTCGATGAAGGCGAGTTGTGTGGACCCGGCCGCATTTGCTGGGACTGTGAGCGTGATTTCGGCGAGAACAGGGTCGCTCGTCTCTCTAGGCCGAAGCTGATTGAACGCCACCCATCCGGCCTCGTTGTTCACGTTCGTGACGGGGCTATCGAAGTCGTCGCTGCCGGCAACGCTGTCGATCTCCGCGATGGTGGGGTCGAACGTAACGTTGGTCTGGTAGCCACGCACCGCTGTTGCGTTGGCCCAGACCTGCACGGTGACTGTTTCACCGGGAGCAACGGAGAGCGCGTCGCCGGATGCTCCCGGGACTGTGTCATCGAGCGAAATCGCGCTTGCAGACCCCGGTGCCAGTGCGGCGACCGCTATCGGGAGCGTTCCGACCACGACCGTGAGGGCAACGGCGACGACAAGCGTTCGGCTGGTCCTCATTGGTCGTCCCCCGCCAGATTTCGGGCGGAAACAGCATCGCCGATGTCGACGTCACCGTCGCCGTCGATGTCTGCCGCGTCCCGGTCAATATCACTGTCCTCGCCGGCAACCGACCGCTGGATTCGGTCTACGTCGTCAGTGTCGACGTCACCGTCGCTGTCGGCGTCGCCGGCCACGGTTTCTCCGGGGGTGTAGCTGACAGTCAGTGTCGGTGGTATGGCGTTGTCGGCGCTCTGGATATCCCAGCCGTCGTTCCCGAGCGGGCGAAACACCCATCCGGCGTTCTGTGCGCCGTTAACCCACGCGTCTACGCTCGCCGTTACATCAATCGAAATCTCACCTGTTTCTACCGCGCCGGTCCGTGCGACCGCATCGGCGACGGCCTGGGACCCATCTGCCTGGACGCCGCCGTCTAGCGACGCCCATGTCGAATCAGCGCTCCAGTCCGTTCGCAGTCGGTGGACCGCTGCGCCATCCCCTGCGTCCGACGTCTCAAGCGTTACAGTGGCCTGTTTCACGTCCGACCCGGGCGGTATCTGCCCGCTCTCTGTTCCGGTGATACTACCGAACCGGAGGAGTGCCTGCGCGCTACTGCCCGACCCCTCTGGGTCGCTGCCGTCGATAGACAGTGTTTCAGCGGTGCTGTAGCTCGTCTCCGGATCAGCGGCGCGTATCATCGTATCAGTTGTCCCGCTGTAGCCGTCCGTCCCCTGCTGGAACGTGGCCGTCGGTCCGTCTGGCGTTTTCGGCGTCTCCGTCGGCTCCGGCGTCTTGGACGACGACCCAAACCGGGCGTCGAAGTTGAGGTCGAACCCGAACTGCGAGTCGCTGTCGGTCTTTTCGGCTCCCGTACTCGGCGAGTACGTCCGAACCTGAATCCGGTCTGGCGCGTCTGCCCCATCTCCGGGACGGAACTCGATGCGGCGCATGAAGCCGTTCCCGCCGTTGGGTCGGAACTGGTAGTTCGCCAGTAGCTCGTACACTGATGCGCCGGCGTCGTTTGTTGACACCTGATGGGCCTCTCCGCCACTCTCGCCTGTGCCCTCGTGCCAGTGGCCACAGAGGACCATGAATATCTGGCTGTTCTGTGAGACGAGGTCTTCCCAGACGGTCTGACCCGTATTTCCGATTTCGCTCGCTTCCTGCAACTTCCGGGTCCGTCGCTGTGGTTCGTCGCGGAGATACGAGTGCGTTGTGAGTATCGCCGCCCGGTCCGGATACTGGTCGAGGACGCTCTGGCCCCATCCAAGTGGAGTCGATGGGTCGTCTACGGTTCCCGGTGGCTCCCACTCTAAAGCGAGATGCAGGAAGTCGTAGCCGCCGGCCGAAAACAGCTGGTAGGTGCTGAGGTTATCCCGACCTTCGTCACCGTTGCTCGGGCCCGCTCCGCCGAACCAGTCCCGTCCCTCGTACCGTGACGGGCCGAAGTACTCCCGGTACTTGGCAACAGAGGAATTCCGGTCCCATAGTGTCGCGTAGTCGTGATTGCCCGTCACGGTGGCGTAGGGGACCACCCCATCGAGCGTGGACATGGCCTCATCCATGTACTGCCACTCCGCGTCGTCGTCGCCGTGGTCGACCACATCGCCTTCGTGGCTGACGAACGCGATGTTCTCTGCGGCCGCGTTGTCGGCGATCCACTGCGTCTGGTCCTTGGCGTAAGGTGTCCTCTCTTTGGCGTACACCTGCGTGTCCGGCAGTGCGACGACCGTCCAGTAGTCCGGCTGCTGGCCGGTACTGGCGGTGGTTCCCAGCGCGGTAAGGCCGACGCCAGCACCGGCGGCTTTGAGCACCCGTCGTCTGGTCGTCGTGGCCGACCGTTCGAACCTGTCGCTACTGTCCATACGCACACCCGGGACAGGTCCTGTGGTCAGTCAGGGCACAACCCGACCACTTCCCTGTGGTCCATCCGTTGTCTCGCCCGCCACGATGGCACCGTCGCATCTGCCATCTGCCGGCAGTTTCGGCATCCGATCGATACATTGCTAGGCTCTCGAACACAGACCCATCCGCCGGACGGCGATTAGTTATTGCTCGGTTACTGCGAGTATGCCGTTGTTTTTCGGCGCTATCGTTACAGGGACTCTTCGTCGCATCTATTCCCTTAGTCATAACCAGGGATTTCAGTGTCACTCTCGGTTTCACTCCGTTTTCACGACGCATATACGATACTCGGCTCAGTCCATCGCCTGTATCACACGCGGGGAGTCAAGCGATTCGACGGCCTCAACGATGGCGGTGTCGAGGTTGTGGTCGCCCCAGTCCCGTGTCCGGGGGATGTGTGCGCGGTAGGTCGCAACGTCGTCGAACAGCTCTCGGAACGTCGCTCGTTCCTGTTCGACGACCGCATCAAGAGCGGCAACCATCGAGCCGTCGTCGACGAGTGAATCGTAGGCGTGGAAGTATTCCCTGATCCGTCCATCCCATTCGAAGTTACAGATAGACGATGTGGCCGACATCGCGGTGTCGGTCGAGATGCCTTCTACAGTGATTGTATCCACGTTCGGCGCGGCCTGGAGGAACACGACGTTGTCGACTGTCGATTGCTCGACGTATTCTGCGCGCGGATACAGGTCTGAGATATTCGTGAAATCCCGGCTATCGTCGCCGAGAAACGTCTCATTCAGGAAGTTGAGCGCTGTTTCCGGGAACGAACCGGTTCTGTCGACTCGCTCGTCGATAGCCCTGTGGAGTTCACTGCACAGTCGGTCCCGCTCTGTGTCGTGCTGTCGTTTTATTTCGGGGAACGACTCGATATTGAACGGCTGGAGGTTCACACCGAGCGGGTAGCCGACAGCCGTGCCGTCCGCGCCGACCCAGAGCCGGTCGTCGGAGAGAAAGTCCGCGCCCTCGCGCAACAGCGACAGCAGGGTGTTGGTCTTGCCGGCCCCGCGCCAGGCCGGGAACAGCGTCGTCTGGCCGTCGAGTCGCACGCCCGAGGCGTGTATCAGTGCCTGCTGTCGCGCGGCCCGCTGCTGTCGGATGCGGAATTCGACCGGATAGATGGAGTAAAACGGCTCAAAACCGCGTGTCACTCGGAAGTGTTGCCAGCCCGGCGTGACGGCAATAAAGTCTGCCCCGTTCCGGATGACGAACTCGTCGCCAGTCCATGCGTAATGGTCGCTGGGGTCACCGAGGACGATCTCCGCGTGGACTTCCTCCGTCGTTTCCTCGATGACGATGTCAGGGTCGTTCGCGGGCGTGTCAGTCTCGAACTGATCGTACATCTTCCGGTACTGCCGGCTCGTCCGCCCGTCAGCCCCGAGAACCGTTACGACAACGTCGCCAAAGAAGTCGTACGAGCGTTGGTTCATAGCCACCTCGATAGATGCCGGCCCGGCGTCGGACCGAGATAGACAATCATCTGACTCATCGTGCTCATCTGTACGCGAATACTGCATATTGTTATATATGCGACAATATGCCACGGCTCACTACTAACGACTGATTAGTTCTTGAAAGCCACACATACGGTTCGGAACGAAGCATGATACGAAACGCCGGAATCCTGCTGTTCCACGGTGGGTTTTCGGGTAAGGCTGGGTTATGAACGATTTAGCCGCTTAAAAAAACTGAAACAGGTCGTCCCGCTGGACCTCGTGGAGGTGGTGTCGGACGGCTTCGTTCAGTGGCTCGGTGGAGCCGCGCTTTGCGCTGATCGGTGCGATAGTCTCCTGCCACTGCTGCCACGGCGGGTGCAGTCCGAGGCGGTCACAGAGTTCATTCAGCCGCGCATCCTTGTCGTCGACCTTGTCCATCTTGTTGACGGCGACGACCGGCTCGACGCCGACCTCCCGGAGGAAGTGAAACATCTCCACGTCGTGTGGAATCTCGTCGGGACCGGAGTGACGGTCGATGATGTCGATGACCGACTTACCATCCACGACGAGAATGCCGACAAGAATGTGCTCGGCGTTCCGCTCGACGTACTGGACCACGTCGGTCTTGATTTCCTCGCGGACGTCTTCCGGGACGCCCTTCATGAACCCGAAGCCGGGGAGGTCACTGATAACGAAGTCGGCGCTGGCCCAGTCGAAGTGGTTGGGCGAACGCGTGACGCCGGGCCGCTGGCCTGTGTCGAACGTGTGGCCCGTTATCTCGCGCATCAACGTCGATTTCCCGACGTTTGACCGACCGATGAGCACCACCTCGGCGTCCCGGTCTGGTCGTGATTCGAACATACCCCGTATACTCCGCCGGCGGGGAAAAGCGCGTCCGTTTTGCAGGGACCGACAGTTTCCCGATTCACGGTCGCGTTTCCCGCTCGCTCTGCACCCGCGACCCACCGACTAGCCGCCTTTTTATTGTCGGCGGTCCCACCCGGAGCCGTGCGGCTGGTACAGCTACTAATTCCGACCGGGAAGCGAGACGCCGTTCTGGGCGTGTTGACCGAGGAGGGCATCGACTACGTGCTTACCGACGAGACGAGCGGTCGGGAGTTCACTGCTGTCGTCACGTTCCCTGTCCCGACTAACGCGCTTGAACCAGTCCTCGAAGCGTTGCGGGATGTCGGTATCAACGATGACGGCTATACCGTCGTCGTGGACGCGAACACTGTCATCTCTAGCCAGTTCGAGGAGCTAGAGGAGACGTACGCCGAGGAGGAAGACGAGGACCGCATCGCCCGCGAAGAACTCACATCGAAAGCAAAGGACCTCGCCCCCTCGCTGTCGAACTACGCGCTCATGACCATCATCAGCGCGATTATCGCGACCGCGGGGCTCCTGCTCGATTCCCCGGCCGTCGTCGTCGGTTCGATGGTGATTGCGCCCCTTATCGGGCCGGCGATGACCGCCAATGTCGGGACCGTCGTCGACGACCACGAGATGTTCGCCCGCGGCGTCAAACTCCAGGCTATCGGGCTTGGCCTCGCCGTCGCAAGCGCGACTGTCTTTGCCCTGCTCGTCCGGTACGCTAACGTTATTCCGCCGCTCGCCGACGTGACCGCGGTTGGCCAGATACGCGAGCGGGTCGCCCCTGACTTCCTCTCGCTGATCGTCGCGCTTGGCGCTGGCGCGGCCGGCGTTGTCAGCCTCACCAGCGGCGTTTCGACGGCGCTCGTTGGTGTCATGATCGCCGTTGCGCTCATCCCGCCGGCGGCGACAGTCGGCATTGGCATCGCCTGGGGCCAGCCGCTCGTCAGCCTCGGATCCGCCGTGCTTCTGCTGGTGAACGTTCTTTCGATCAACCTCGCTGTGCTCGTCGGACTCTGGTATCAGGGCTACCGCCCGGAACACTGGTTTCAGGAGAGCAACGCGCGGTCGGCGACTGTCAAACGCATCGGCGTCCTCGCCGTCTCGATACTCGTCCTGTCGGCGTTTCTGGGCGGCGTGACGCTGGACTCCTACCAGCGAGCGACGACGGAGTCGGACATCCGCGAGGGCATTGAGGAGAGCGTCGACCCGCCGGCGAGTGTCCTGTCGGTCGAAGTCGAGTCGACGAATACTGCGATTTTCCAGCGGCCGCGCCGCGTCGTTGTCACCGTCGGATTGCCGCCGGATGCGGAGCAACCACTACTTGCTGACCAGATCGATACCGTGGCCGACGACGCGGCCGGCCGAAACGTTGCGACGGAAGTCCACTACGTCACTGTTGAACAGAACGGCTGATGCTCAAAGCCGCGTTTGAGCGTTCGACGGCATAAATACCGCTGGGTGTGTCGGCGACAATATGGTATCACGACCACTCGCAATCGCTGGTGTGCTGACATTGCTCGTCGCCGGTGGCGTCGGGTTCGCACTCGCAGACACTGGAACTGTGGCACCGTCGACGAATTCCACTGTGAGCGTCAACGCCGACGCGACCGTCGAACGCGCGCCCGACCGTGCAACTGTCGCCGTTGCCGCCGTTGGCCGCGGTGAGACCGCCGAAGCGGCGCGCAACAATCTCAGCGGTGATGCCGACGCCATCACGTCGGCGCTGGAGGACGAGGGCGCAACCGTGACCTCCTCGCGGTTCCAGATCCGCCCCGAGTACGAGGAGAGCCGCGACGGTCGCGAACAGGTCGGCTACGTGGCGATTCACACCGTTGAAGCGGAAACGAGCAACGTTTCGACTGCCGGGACACTCATCGATGCTGCAGTCGACGCCGGCGCGGACCGCGTCGAGGGCGTCCGATACTCCCTGAGCGAGGAGACGCGACAGGACGCCCGTGAAGAAGCGCTGACGACTGCTATGGACAACGCCCGGACGGACGCCGAAGTCGTCGCCGCTGCGGAGGATCGGTCCGTCGGTGACGCAGTCACGGTCCAGACCAGTAACCACGGCCGCCCCGTCGTGTACGCGGAAGCGATGGTCGCCGATGCCGGCGGACGGACGAATATCCAGCCCGGCGAGGTCACTGTCGACGCCTCCGTTAGTGTCACGTACGAACTCGAGTAAGCCGCTCTGATTCGCTGTACCGCTCCCTGTTCGTGTTTTCAAACGGCCGCTCGTTACTGACCACACGCGACGGCGACCGTAGTCCTCGCGACGGTGACCACAGTCCTCGCGGGTCGCTGCGCTCCCCGCTCGGAGTTTTCGAGACGCCTCCCGCTGGTCGGCGTCTCGCTACCTCTCGCTACTCGTCAAACGGCAGTTCGAGTTCATAATCCACTGCGTCGATAGCGGCCTGCAACACGCCGTCGACGTTGTCGTCTTCGGTGACGCTCATGTAGTGGTCAGCCTCGACGTCCGTCGAGAGGTCGCTCTTGTTCGCGATGGTCAGCACGGGCACGTCGAAACGCGCCTCGATGGCGTTTCGCAGTTCCAGCTGGTCCGCGAGCGGATAGCCACACTCGCCACTCGGGTCAATAAACACGAGGACAGCGTCGGCGAGGTGTTCGAGCGCGCTCACGGCCTGTGACTCGATCTCGTTGCGGTCTTCCGGCGGCCGGTCGAGCAGGCCGGGTGTGTCGACGAGCTGGTAGCGGATACGCTGGTCCTCGAAGTGGCCGACGCGGATCTGCGTCGTCGTGAACGGATACGAGGCGATCTCGTTGTCGGCCCGCGTGACGCGGTTGACGAACGACGACTTACCGACGTTGGGGTAGCCGGCGACGACGATGGCTGGCTCGTTCGGGCGGATGTCGGGGATGTCTTTGAGGGCGTTGTGCGCGGTCGAGATAGCGGCGAGGTCGTCTTCGACTTCTTCGACGACGTCGGCGATACGGGCGAAGGCCTGCTTGCGGAGCTTCCGGGCGGTGTCGATGTCGCCGCGGGCGACGCGGCTCTCGTACTCCTGACGGATCTCGACGACCTTGTCGGCGGCCCACGAAATCTCCGAAAGGTGCTGTTTCAGCGCGTCGATACCGGGGTCGTCGTCCGCGGGGTAGGCCTCGCCGACGACGGCGTCGGCGAGTTCGACGTAGAAGGGGTCGAGGTCGTCAATCGTCGGCCACGCGGTCACCACGTTCTCCATGTTATCGGAGGCGATGTTCGACGCCGTCATCAGCATCGACTGCTGGGCTTCGTTCCCGTCCTTGGCCCCGCCGGCGCGTGACGCCCGCGAGAAGGCTTTGTCCACGAGCTCCTCGGCAGTGGGCGTCGTCGGCAGACCCTCGAAGGGATGGCTCATAGGTCCCGTTGACGGCCGGAGCGTAAAAGCGCGTTCAATCGCTCCCCAAACTGTTGCGAGTCACGTTTTTGAGCGTCCCGGACACAGTTCCGGCATGGCACAGATCGACGCCGGCGAGATTCTCCCCAACGACCACGTCCAGCAGATGGCTGCTGAGGGGCGGGTCACTCAGATGCACCGCGGCCACCAGTACGCCGACGAGGGCGACACGTTCGAGATCGACGGCACCGAGTTCGAGGTGACAGACGTAACACACCGGACGCTGGGCGACATGACTGACGAGGACGCACAGCGAGAAGGGTCGGAAGACCTCGCTGCGTACAAGAACCGGATGAAGAAAGTCCACGGCAGCTTCGAGTGGGACGACGACAGCGAGGTCGTCCGCCATCGGTTCGCACCTGCCGACGAGTAGCGCCCCGACGACTGAGCGCCCTATTCTTCCGACACCACGTCGACGCCGGTAAACTCGAAGCGTGCGCCGCCGGCATCGCTTTCAGTGAGGGTGACTGTCCAGCCATGCGCAGCGGCGATCTGTGAGATAATCGAGAGCCCGAACCCGGTGCCGTCAGTTGTCGTCGAGTAGCCGCTTTCGAACACCGCCTCCCGGTCGGCTTCGGGGATGCCTGTGCCGTCATCCGAGACAGCGAACCCACCCGGAATCTCACTAATCGTCACCGTCACGCCCGGACTCCCGTGCTTGTCGGTCTCGCTGGACTGGCTCCGACTGTCCGCAGCGCTGTGCTCTATGGCGTTTCGGAGCAGGTTCTCCAGCAGCTGTTTGAGCCGCGTCATGTCTGCCTGTACCTTGCGGTCAGTGTCGACCACCAGCGTCGCGTCGCCGGTCTCGACGACCTCCCAGCAGTCCCTGGCTGCTGTCGCCAGTGCCACCGTTTCCATCTCGGTGATGCTGTCGCCGGTCCGGGCCAGCAACAGGAGGTCGTCTATCAACGCCTGCATCCGGTCGAGTGCCTGTTCTATCGCAGCGATGTTGTCGTCGTCACACTCCTGCTTCAACGCACCCAGCCGACCGATAGCGACGTTCAGGGGGTTGCGAAGGTCGTGACTGACGACTGTTGCGAACTGTTCCAGACGGTCGTTTTGCGTCGACAGTTCCTGCTCACGGTCACGGAGCTGTTTATCGCGCTCAACGGCGGCGAGGGCCGCCTCCATGTTTGCCGCGAGGACCCGTCCAGCGACGATGTCTGCTTCGTTGAAAGCGTCGACAGCCGCCGATGCGGCGATGAGAAGGCCGTGTTCCCCCAGTGGCAGATATAGCTCGCTGCGTATCGGCGTCTCGGGGTTCTGCACGTCCTCTTCCAGCCGCACGTCTGGAACTGCAGTCGCCTCGCCACGTTCGTACACCCGCCAGGCGATGCTGTTGCCCTGCTCGAACGTTGGGATATCACCGACCAACTCCCGAGCCGACGCGGTCGCGGCGACGGGTTCTAACTGCCCGTCATCGTTGATGAGGTGGACGGCGTTTGCGTCAAGTCCGATAATCTCTGCGGCAGCGTTGACACCGATACCGGCGACTTCGTTGTGGACTTCGGCGGCCATCAAGTGCCGGGTGGCCTCGTGTAGCGCTTCGAGTCGATGCTCGCGCTCGTCAGTATCGCTTCGGTCGCTGATGACCGACACTGTGCCGTCGTCGCCGTCCCAGGTCACGTCACACGCTGTGATGCTGGCTTGGACGCTGTTGCCGGCCAGCGTCCGTATCATCCGTCTGGCCTGGCCAGCCATTTGGTCGTCCTCGACGACGCGTTCGACGGTCTCGACTCCGCCGTCAGCCGTCGGTTCAACGAGGTCAGTCAGCGGCCGGTCGCGGAGTTCGTCTCTGTCGGCGGCACTGAACAGATCAACTGCCGCCGGGTTCGCGTACACGACGGTGTCGGCGACGCTGACGAGGACCGCATCGCTCGTTGCGTCGAGAATCCGTTTCGTCCGTGCCTGTGTGGCGTCGGCCGTCGCTTTCGCTCTGACTCGCTCGACCGCGTTTCGGACTCGCTTCGCGAGGACGGCGTACTGCTGGGTCCCGTGCGATTTTTGAATGTAATCGGTGACACCGGCCGAGACTGCCTCGCTCGCAAGCGCCTCACTCCCCTGACTTGTAAACAGTAGAAACGGCATGTCCGGGTCTCTGGCGCGGACCGTTTCTAGAAACTCCAGTCCGTCGGTACCGGGCATATCGTAGTCACTGATGATGCAGTCCACGTTGTGCTCGTCCAGATACGACAGCCCGTCCGTAGCGCTCGTGACCCCGGTAGCGTCGATTAGCTCGTCGTTGCGTTCGAGATGTGTCGCAATGAGGTCGGCGTACGATGGTTCGTCATCGACACAGAGGACTGTAACGCCCGACACCACATGGCCCATACACCATGATATGCACCGTGTTAGTGTCAATCTGTCGTGCGGTGAACCTGACGAGAGGGGGTCCTATCGTCGCTTTGCCAGTTCCGCCCGCAAATCGTCGACATCCATCTCCTTCATCGACAGTAGGACGAGCAGATGATAGACGATATCGGCCGATTCGTGGGCGAGTTCTTCGGTATCGTCGTCTTTCGCCGCCAGAATCAGTTCCGTGGTCTCTTCGCCGAGCTTCTCCAGAACGGCGTTTTCGCCCTTCTCGTGGGTGAACAGCGACGCCGTGTAGGAGTCTTCGGGAAGGTTCGCCTTGCGGTCCTCGATGACAGCGAACAGTTCGTCGATAACGTCACCGGTGTCGTCGCTCATAGCCGTCGTTCGGTCAGCGGGGCCTTCAGGCCGTCGCTACGACTCCACGGAGTCGAAAAAGGCCAGATCGTGGATGCGCGGGTCCTCGGTCAGTTCGGGGTGGAACGACGTGCCGACGACCGGCCCATCACGGACCGCGACCGGGCGGTCGTCCCACGTCGCCAGCACTTCGACATCCTCGCCCACGTAGTCGATGACTGGTGCGCGGATGAACACCGCCGGGAATGATGCGTTGAGCCCGGTCACGTCAAGCGGGGCTTCGAAGCTGTCCCGTTGTCGACCGAAGGCGTTGCGTTCGACGGAGACGTCGATGACGTTCAGCGTATCGACGCGGTCGTCCTGTGCGTCGGTCGCGCTGACGATGAGCCCGGCACACGTCGCCAGTACCGGCTTGCCCGCCTCGATGTGGGCCTGGATTTCCGCTGCGATACCTTCCCGGTGAATGAGCCGCGAAATCGTGGTGGATTCCCCGCCCGGTAGCAACAGGACATCGCAGTCCGGGACCAGTCCCGCCTCGCGTATCTCGACGACCTCCGCGGTCCGGTCGTGGGCCGCTGCTGCCCGCTCGATTGCGTCCCCGTGTTCAGAGACATCGCCCTGAACCGCGAGTACACCCGCGCGTAGCGTCATGTGTCCCTGTTGGTGGCCCCGTGCGAAAAGCCTCTCGTCTCCTGCAAGTGTCCGTTCCGGCAGGGGGTGTCCTGACTGAGCACCGTATCGTCGCTCCCGCCGCCCAGTGCTCCTTGGTTATACCCGAACCAAACGGTTAGGTGAGACGGGATGCAGACGTGAGACATGGGAAAGCGACGGCAGGACCCGGTCGAGGCAAACGCTGACGGGTCTGCTGATCTCTATGAGATATCGACTTGGGAGCCTCGGTCGACACTGGACCGGTTCGCCCACTGGCTCTACCATATTGGAATACGAACCCTGCGGTATCTGGTCATCGTTGCGGCCATTCTGATTCTCCTCTTGCAGGTGGCGTTCGGGAGCCTCGGCGCAGTCGGCGACCAGCCGTTGTTTGCTGGGATGGCGATTCTCTCCGCCGTGCCGGCGCTCGGACTCGCGGCCTACATCTACTACGCTGACGTGACCACGCCGGAGCCGCTGACGCTGCTCGTGGGGACATTCCTGCTGGGCGTGCTATTTGCCGGCTTTGCCGGCATCCTCAACGGTGTTTTCGGCACCCCGGTGCAGGCAATCGGCTCCGGGTTCGGCCTAGTGCCGTTTCTCGGACAGGTGTTTTTCTTTTTTCTTATTGTCGGCCCCGTCGAAGAAACAGTGAAACAGCTCGCGGTGCGGCTGTACGCCTTCCGTGACGAGCGTTTTGATACTGTCGTCGACGGTGCCGTGTACGGTGCTGCCGCCGGTCTTGGCTTTGCGACTATTGAAAACGCGCTGTATATCACCCAAAATGTCGAGATGGCCGCCGGGACTGTTGAGTTACTCGCCGCCAGCAGCGACATCACTGCGGTCAGAGCGCTCGCGGGCCCGGGCCACGTCATCTACTCGGCCTTCGCCGGCTACTACCTCGGCCTGGCCAAGTTCAATCCGGACGACGCCGGCCCGATTGTCCTGAAAGGGCTGCTCATCGCTTCTGTCATCCACGCCGTCTACAACACGCTAGCTGGCCCAGTTACGGCCATTGCGGCGACCATATACAACGTTGACTTCCTCGTCGCGTTCTTCGGCTTCGTCATCGTGTACGACTCGATCTTCGGCCTCCTGTTGCTGAAAAAGGTTCGCGCCTATCGGCAGGCGTACACTCGTGCTCACGAAGACCCGGACGAGACCGAGCTTCGCCCGGAACAGACCGAGTTCGACTCTTAAGCAAGCTGTTCGACGTACTTTGCGACCACGTCGACCTCCAGATGTACCGGATCGCCGACCGACTTCTCCGACAGCGTCGTCTCGGCGTACGTCGTCGGGATGATCGCCACATCGAACTCTTCGGAGCGACGGTCGGCGACGGTGAGACTGATGCCGTCGACTGTTATCGACCCTTTTTGAACCAGATAGTTCCGATGGGCCTCGGGTAGAGAGAACGTGAACGCCCAGTCCTCGCCTTCCTGCTCGATACCGACGATTTCGGCCGTCGTATCGACATGGCCCTGCACGATGTGGCCGTCGAACCGGCCGTCGGCGGGCATCGCCCGCTCAAGATTTACCTGGTCACCACCGTCGAGATCATCGAAGAACGTCCGGGCGAGGGTTTCTTGGGCGAGAAACACCTCGAACCACTCCCCGTCAGCCGCCTTCTCGACGGTGAGACAGACGCCGCTGACGCTGATCGACTGGCCGTGGTCGAGTCCCTCGAACGGCGCGCCGATCCGCATCCGGCGCCCGCCCTCGTCGTCAATAACCGCCTGCACCTCGCCGGTCGTCTCGACGATTCCGGTGAACATACCCCAGATACGGCGCGGCTGGCGGAAAGCACTTCGCTTCCCGGAGACGTAACATAGACTCGGAATCGAGTAATTATTTACGCTGATTTTGCAGAAGGAATTTACACTCGCCGCTGGTAACGCGGTGTATGGCAGCCACGCCTAACGCTGACCACAACTGGACGACCCGTCACGCACGGACGGAGCCGACCGAAACCGGTCGGATCGTCGAGGTGCCCGACGAACTAACCGAGGACTGGGACCTGCGACACGCTGAGACGAAAGGCCGAAGTTAACGCTGCAGCACTTTGACGCCGACCAGTTCCGCGCCGGTCAGTGCCCGGATGTAGGCCCCGCCCGCGATAGAGACGTGGCCGAACTCGTCCTCTTCCATCCCGTACATCTCGATAGCTCGCGAAGTGTCGCCGCCGCCCACGACGGAGAAGCAGTCGGTGTCGGCGATAGCTTCGAGCACGCCGGCGGTGCCGACAGAGAACCGCTCGTCTTCGAACATCCCCAGCGCGCCCTTCACGAAGACGGCCTCGGAGTCGCGGATGACCGGCGAATACTCCATGACGGTCTCGCTCCCAACGTCGAGGTAGGAGACGCTTTTTTCCTCGATGTCGTCGACGGCCTGCTCGGCGCGGTCACCGTCGTCTTCGTAGGCTAGATCGACCGCGAGCGTGATCTGGTCGCGGTGGTCTTCGAGCATCGTCTCGATCTTCTCGCTGTTTGCCTCCCACTGCTCGTCGTAGAGGTTCGCGTCGTCGATGTCGTAGCCGACTGGGTAGCCAGCGGCCCGCAGGAACAGCTCCCCGGCGATACCGCCAAGCAGGAAGTCGTCGACCTTCTCATCGAGGTGGGTCATCACGTCGATAACGTCCGTTGCCTTCGTTCCGCCGACGACCATCGTCACCTGCCCGTCGAACTCCTTCTCGGCGATGGCGGTGTTGGCCTCGTACTCGGTTTCCATCACGCGGCCGGCGTAGGCGTCCATCACCAGCGGGAAGCCGACGAGTGAGGCGTGTGAGCGGTGGGCCGCAGAGTAGGCGTCGTTGATGTATGCGTCGAACTCGTCTTTCAACGTCTGGACGAACTCTGTCTGTGATTTGACTTCGGGGTTTTCCTCGGGCAGTTCATCGTCGCACATCCGCGTGTTCTCAAGCACGAGTACGTCGCCGCCGTCGAGGTCAGCGATGTCGTGAATCGCCTGTGGCCCGTAGGTCTCGTCGACGAAGTCAACGTCGTGGTCGATATGGTCGGCGAGGATCTCGGCGTGTTGCGCAAGCGAGACGAAGTCGTCGCGGCCCGGGCGGCCCTGATGGGCCAGCACCGCGACCTCGAACCCACGGTCGACGAGTTCGTTGACCGTCTCCGCGTGGCGGTCGAACCGTCGATTGTCATGTACCGTGCCGTCCTCCACCGGTGAGTTGAGGTCGAGTCGGACGAGGACGCGCTGTCCGTCGTCGAGGTCATCGAGCGTCTGGAAAGTCATCACTCGAGAGGAAACCTGCCGGCCGCTTAACGGTTTCCGAGTCCGAACAGCGAGCGGCCTGTTGGAGGAGTAGCACTGCTATCTGCTCTGGTTGCCAACGCAAAAGCGAGGGGTGGGAGAGTGGGGTGGGGACACCTGCACCGGACACAGCCAACACCGGGTCAGGGTGTGTCAACTGCGGGCACAGTCGTCTGTCCGATACACAGAGACGGCCAGTGGTCAGGCACTGGCTCGGGCTCTGTGTGTGGCATCCTTAGTGAATAATAATTATAAATCTTACTGGCGTCGAAAACCGTTTCCGCGCTTACTCGGTGATGTACTCGGCTACGTCGAGCATCCGGTTCGAGAAGCCGTACTCGTTGTCGTACCAAGTGAGGATCTTCGTCATTCCGGAGACGACGTTCGTCGACTGCAGGTCGACCTGCGTGGAGTACGGGTCCCCGAGGATGTCGGAGGAGACGACATCATCGCTCGTGACGCCCAGCACGCCTTCGAGGTCGCCGGCGGCGGCTTCCTCGAAGGCGGCGTTGACGTCGCTCTCCGTCACGTCGTCGTCAAGGTCGACGACGAACTCGGTAATGGAGCCGTTCGGCACCGGGACGCGAATGGCCATCCCGTCGAGTTTGCCCTCAAGCTCGGGCAGGACCTCGGTGGCCGCCTGCGCAGCACCGGTCGAGGTCGGAATGATGTTTTCGGCGGCCGCACGGCGACGGCGTGGCTTGCCGTTCGGGCCGTCCATCAGGTTCTGGGAGCCGGTGTAGGCGTGGACCGTCGTTAGCTGGCCGGCGTTGATGCCGAACTCCTCGTCGAGGACCTTCGCGACCGGCGTGATGGAGTTGGTCGTACAGGAGGCGTTCGAGACGACATCTTCGCCCTCGTATTCGTCGTGGTTGACGCCGTAGACGAGCTGCTTGACCGGCTCGTCGCCCTTCGGCGGGGCGGAGATGAGGACCTTGTCGGCCCCGGCGTCGAGATGCTGGCTCGCGTCCTCCTTGGTGCGGAAGATGCCGGTCGCCTCGAAGGCCACGTCAACGTCAAGGTCCTCCCATGGGAGCTGTGTGGGATCGGTCTCGTGGAAGATGCCTGCCTCGAAGTCGGTGCCCTCGACTGTGAGGACGCCGTCGTCGACGCTGGCCCCTTCGAGTTCGCCCATGACGGTGTCGTACTGGGCGAAGTAATCGATCTCGGAATCGTCCATGACGTCGTTGATACCGACGATCTCGACGTCGTCGTTGTGTAACGATGCGCGGAATACGTTGCGGCCGATACGGCCGAAGCCGTTGAGGCCGACGCGGACTGGCTTACTCATTGGTGTCTAGAGAGGCAGTCGGTCAGTGTAAAATGTTTTCGGATTTGTTGTAAATTTGTGTTTGTTTATGCGTGTTCGGGCGCGAATGATTAATAGTGATGATGCTAGCCCGACTGAGGGTGCCCCCTCGACAGTGTCAGCTAACAGGGACTAGGTTCGTCCGAAGGCTTTTGAAACGGACGGACGTACTGACCTATAGGAATGAGACGCGATGACAGTGACGACCCGTTCGACGAGTTCTTCCGGGAAATAGAGCGGATGATGGACGAGATGATGGGGGCCGAAGGCGACGTCCATATCGACCGGGACACCGGTGGCGGTGGGGCCGACCTCCACGTCGACGTTCACGAAACCGACGAGGAGATCCGGGTCGTCGCCGACGTTCCGGGTGTCGACAAGGACGCGATCGACCTCAAGTGCGACGGCACTGTCCTCACGATCAACGCCGAAAGTCCGGAGCGCGAGTACCACGAACGACTGACCCTACCGACCCGCGTCGACGAACACTCCGCCGCCGCGACGTACAACAACGGTATCCTCGAAGTCACCTTCGACCCCGAAGAGGACTCCGCGGACATCGAACTGTAGCGCGCACAGTACACCGTCTGTTTTTAAACTGAGAACAGCGCACTTGCTTCGCTACTGCTCCGCTGTTTGCCGTATCAATGCCGCCAGGTCGTCCCAGAAGCCGTCCTCGTACTTCGTTGCCGAGTCGATCGTCGGGCGGGCGTTCGTCTCGTTGACTACTGCACGGTTCTCGGTTACCAGCAGGTCGACGCCGAGGTACGGAATCGCCAGCTCGTCGGCCGCGTCTTCGGCTAGTTCCCGCAGCGCTGCTGGTAGTGCCTGCCCTTCAGCTTCGGCCCCGCGGTGGACGTTGTGCTTCCACCGGCCCTGCTCGCGGCTCGCTTCGGGGAGGCGGCGCTCGACCGCCCCGACGTACTCACCGTCGACGACCATCACGCGGTAGTCGGCAGCGTCGGCGATGTACTCCTGCACGAGAAACGACTGGTCGCCGGCCGCGCGGTAGTCGTGGACCAGGTCGAGGTAGTCGACGATGCCGAGAAACGAATCCAGGTCGTGGGCCTTTGCGACGCCGACGCCGCGGGTCGTCGAGTTCGGCTTCACGACCACGGGCGGGTCGAACCGCTCGAACGCCGCGGTCAGCTCGGCCTCACTCGCCGGGTTCGACACCACGACGGTCTTGGGAACGGGCACGTCCGCACGGCCGAGGCGCGCCAGTACGTCGGCCTTGTTTCGTGAGCGGAGGATGGCCTCGCGGTCGTTGACCCACGGCACGTCCAGCATGGCGTCGGCGACCGCTCCCTCCATGATTCGGGAGGGATAGACGAAGCCTACGTCGTATTCGTCGAAGGGGCTCTCATCAAGCGGCAGCGTCCGCTCGGCCGTTTCGACGTGGCCCACCTCAATATTCCGGGCCGCCAGCGGGGCCTGCATCCGCTCGAAAGTCTCGGCGTTCGTGGCGACGGCCAGCCTGTGCATGGCTTTTCGTTGTCGTGGAGAGATAAAATACGCTCGCAGCCACACAGTCGAGGCCCTGTCGCGCGCCTCGTTCCGACCGCCACAATCCACAGAATAGCGGGTAGAGTGGATGAATACGCAACTATCTTCAAAATTGTCAGACAAATACTAAGTATGTTGGGGAGAATAGGCCACGCGTGTACGACGATATCCTCTTTCCGACAGATGGGAGTGACGGCGCAGACGAGGCGCTCGCACACGCGCTCGAACTGGCAGCGACGCACGACGCGACGATTCACGTGCTCTCTGTCGTCGATTCGACGTATCTCGGAAGCGCCGCGGCAGAAGCAACGACCATCGAATCGCTGCAGGAACAGACCGAGCAGGTCATCGACGAGACTATCGACGATATCGCCGCCCACGGCGCGGCCGTTGTTGCCGAGCACCGAATGGGCGACCCCTATGAGGAGATTATCGACTACGCCGAGACGGCGGGTGTCGATATGATCGTTATGGGAACCCACGGGCGGAGCGGTCTGGATCGGTTTCTGCTGGGGAGCGTCACCGAGAAAGTTGTTCGGACGGCGGACGCGCCGGTGTTGACGGTCCGACTGTCCGGCGATACGTAGCGGGCACCCGCTAGCAGCGCTGGTCTCCCGTGTGGTGTGGCGGGCCGTTCTGCTGAGTCACCCGCCGCTACGACTTCGTCGGAGTACCCACAGCACGAGGAGCGCGCCCTCGACTCGGGCGGCGCTGTACACCCACGGGCGCAGGTCTATCTCGTCGCCGTTTGTCGTTGCAAGCCCCATCCAGAAGTCGACGACTTTCCGGGGCCGGAGCAGTTCGAGGACGCCAAGAACCAGGAGTGCGAGTCGGAACGCCATACGTGATGGTACGCTGGACCGGTCCAAGAGTATTGTGGGTACTGGTAACATACAACAAGACCGCGGCTACGACTGCGTTATCCAGCGACTGGGATGGGACTCTTTGGAGCGACGCGGAAAAACGAGGCCGGGCGGTTGTCCCGCCTGTGAAGGCGAGAAAACACCGCTGTCCGACTTACGCGGTACGCAGTTTTTCGCCACGTTCTGTGAACGGCGAGTGGCCGTTGCTGATTGACTTACGCAATCAGCAGCTCTTCGCCGCGCTCGACCTTGATGCGGCAAGAAGGAGTGATCTTGTTGTAGGCACGGCGGAACGCTTCCTTGACGTGCTCTGCGTCTTCGACGTTACAGTAGGCGGTGAACAGCTGTTCGCCGGCCTGAACGCGGGCGGCGGTGCCGACGATCTTCCCGAAGGCGGCACGCATCCCGTCGGAGACACGGTCGGCCCCGGCACCGGTCGCCTGCTTGTTCTCGCGCAGGACCTGGTGAGGGAACTTCCGCAGCGTCATCTTGTAGTCACCCTCTTCGCCGAGCTCCTTGATCAGGTGGCGGTTGGCCGACAGGCGGGAGGCCTCCAGCGAGCCGTGACGGAGCTGGACAGTCTCCTCGACGATGAGGCTGATCTGGACGGGGTAATCGTCGGCGTCCTTCTGTTTACGGCCCATCTTGTGCTGTGCGATCTTCGACCCGGGAATGCCTGTGATGTATTCGCGTCGGGTGTACGCGGGCTTGTCGATGTCCCGGTACATTGAGGCGGGTTTGTCCGACATAGGTACTCTTGGAGAATACGTCGCCGAGCGGCCCAATAAGGGCTTCGAACCCGCCCGGCGGCGTGCTGGTGTGTCCCACACAACCGTGAGCGGGCCCAAACTGGCCGTTGCTGTGATGGCTGTGTCGGCAGTTTGCTGTCCGTGTGGGTGTCAGTGTGTTCTGGTAACACCGCTGTCACCGCGTTCTTTTACGCTTTGCGCACATATCATAGATACCATGAATATGCTCGTTGACGGCGAGTGGCGGACTGACGCATACGAAACTACGAACGAGGACGGGGCCTTCGACCGGCAGGACACAACCTTCCGTGACCGGGTCGAGGACGACCCCGACGCGCGGTTCCAGCCTGAAGCCGGCCGGTACCACCTGTACGCTTGCCGCGCCTGTCCGTGGGCCCACCGGATTCTGGTCGCCCGGAAGCTGCTGGGACTCGAAGACGCCATCACCGTCGACTACGTCGACCCGTTCCGCGGCGAGGACGGCTGGCAGTTCACGCCCGAGAAGGCGGGCTGTACGCCGGATACGGTCAACGGGTCGGACTACCTCCGCGAGGTCTATGTCGAAGCCGACCCCGACGCGACCTGCCGCGTGACAGTGCCGGTGCTGTGGGACAAGCAGGAAGAGACTATCGTCAACAACGAGTCCGAGGAGATCCTCCAAATGCTCGATACCGAGTTCGACGACGTGTCGGACAACGACGTTGACCTCTACCCCGAGGGCTATCAAGACGAGGTCGATCGTATCATCGACGACATCTACGAGCCGATCAACAACGGCGTCTATCGGTCTGGCTTCGCCGATAGCCAGTCGGCCTACGACGAGGCCGTCGAGGAACTGTTCGACGCGCTGGACCACTGGGATACTGTCCTCGAAGACCAGCGTTTCCTCGCCGGCGACCGCCTGACTGAGGCGGATATCTGTCTGTTCACGACGCTCGTTCGCTTCGACGAGGTGTATCACACCCACTTCATGTGCAACCACAAGCTCATTCGCGAGTACGACAACCTCTGGCCGTACCTCCGGGACCTCTACCAGCTCCCCGGTGTCGCTGAGACGGTGAACATGGACCACATCACGGAGCACTACTACACCACCCACCCCGACGTGAGCCCGAAGCGTATCGTCCCGATGGGTCCCGACCCTGACTTCGAGGCTGCCCACGACCGCGACGAACTGCCGGGCGACCTCCCCGAGACGCTCTTTCCGACGGCGTAACCGGGCAGTATCGCTGTCGGATATCGAACGCTGAGTCGACGCTGTCCCTTTTATACACCCAGTTCTCACCTGTGTTCAATGAGTCGGGTAGATGATCGAAGCCGGGCTGTGAGCCCGGTCATTGGTGTTGTTATTCTTGTCGGCATTGTTGCAATTCTCGCCGCCACCGTCGGCGTGTTCGCGCTCGGCTTCAGCGAACAGCAGCCGACACGGGCCCCACAGGTCGCTATCGTGGCTGACTACAACGAGCGGACCACCGGCAACGGGGAGTATCTGAATCTCAGCTTCAGCAGCGGTGACACCGTCTACAGGAACAATCTCTCTGTCGTCGTCTCCGGTGCCAAGAGTTCCGGCGGCACCGACGTGACGCTTGACACTAATCCAATACAGGCACAGGCCTCGACGCGGATTACGTCGGGGACAGAAATTACGATACACCAGGGGCAGTTCACCGGCATCCCGAGCGGGGACCATCTGGACCTGCGTGACGCGACGCTGCGACTCGTCTGGAACCCCGCTGACGAACCGGAGTCGGAAACGTACGTTATCTATCGCTGGCCGGACCCGAGCCAGCGCAACTGAGCCGCTTGGGTTTCAGGCGGGACGAAGTCCGTCACTCGGCCAGCGAGAGTGTGACTGCGTCGGTTTCGTAGTCCTCGAGGAACGACCCGGAGCCGCCCAGCGAGACAGTCCGGTCGCCGATGTCGACGACCAGCGTGTGTTCGATGGGGTAGGAGTTTGTCTCCGGCTCGACGAGGCCCTGTTTCGTCTCAACGACGGTCCCCTCGATGGTGGTGGTGTCGTCGTCGGCCTGTACCGCCCGCACGTCTGCGGAGACGTGGATATCGTGGTCGGCGCGCAGGTGGAGCGTCGCCTGCAGAACGGCGTGACGGAAGTCGTGGTATGTGGCCGGGAGCGGAGCCGGGTCGGTGACGGCCACCTCGGTGGCCATCAGCCAGTAGTTCCCGAGGAACGACCCCGACAGTACCGGGACGAGTTGTTGCTGGACGAAGGCGATAGCGCGCTGGTCGGAGTTGGTGCGTGTCACCATTTCGGCCGGCGAGACGAGGCCGAACTGGGCGTCGACGGTGAGCATTATTGGCATCGGCTGGTCCCAGGACCGGACCACGGAGGCCAGCCCACTCGCGTCGTCCGAGCGCAGGTCGTCGGCGCTGCTGACGACCAGCATCACGAGGACGCCGCGGTCGACGGCCGCACCCAGTTCCTCCGAAATCTCCGGGAGGTACTGCTGGGGAACCGACAGCATGATCTCGCGCTCCGCGTTCCTGATGTACTCCGTGAGCCGTTTGATGACCGTCACCCGCGACTTGATGACGTCGAACTGCTGGGGTTCTCGCGCACTCGCAGAGTATCGGGAATCGAGTGCCCCGCTCATCTCTTCGAGCCGGTCGGTCAGGGCGTCGATGACCTCCTCGGGTGGCCGGGCGCGGATCGTCGTGGGCACGACGTGGTCGTTGACCTCGACGAACCCACGGTCTTCGAGCGATTCACTGATGCTGTAGACGTACCGTTTGGAAACGCCGGTGTCGTCGGCGATTTCGCTGGCTGTGGCCTCGCCGCTGCTGAGAATCGACAGGTACGTGTCGACTTCCTTCTCCGACAGGCCCAGTTGTTCCAGCCTGTCCCTGAGAGTCGAATCGTCCATCTGTTCACATCTGGTAACGGCGGCGGATAACTGTGTTTCGGTGCTGTGTAACCCGGAAACGCCTTCGAAGCTGCCGGCACGGGTATCTGCCCTCGACTGCCCGACACTGGGTTTATAAGAATGAAAAACTATTACACCATATTTTATATCCCCTGCAGTGGTGTCTCTCTCTAATGACGCTCCGGACGGCACTCAACGACTTCAAGCGGACGCGGGACCGCCGCCACCAGTTCCCGGGTGAACTCCGCTCTACGACGGGCAGTTTCTCCGGACTTGACAGCCGCTTGGTGCATGTTGACAACGACGGCTCGCTGCGGGACTACTCCTATCCACTGTGTGGGCTCACAGGAATCGACCGCTCGCGGTTCGGCATCGAAACGGGTTCGACGACGTGGTTCAGCGCCGACGCTGACCAGCGGTATCGCGGTGACGCCGGTGTCGTCGAGACGATCCACGACTGCGGCGACTGGGCCGTCGTCCAGACGGACTGCACCATCGAGCAGGCCCACGTCACCCGGTTCGAACTTCGCGGCGACGCGCCCGCCGACGTGTCGCTTCGGGCGTTCGTCGATTTCGCACCAGACGGACGGACCGGCCAGCAGAGCCTGCTGATGCACGGAAACTCCGTCGAGGCCTACCACCGGTCCGAACACGCCTTCATTGGCGTCTCTACCGAACTCGACACTGTTGCGGGCCAGATTCCCGAGCGGTTCTCCGAACTCGTCGACGACGACCCGGTCTCGTTCCCTCGGGACACCGGTGCGCGCCGGTACGAGGATACGACGCTCACCGGTGGTGTCCTGCTGTCCGCGCCGTTTGTCGACGGCGGCGTCACGCTGACGACGCTGTTGACGGACACGAACGAAACCGGGCGTGATGCGGCGCTGTCAACCATCAACCGGCTGGTGAGCGACCACTACACCGCTGAGACGCTGCTCGAAGCCGGCCAGGCGCAGCGGCGATGGCGCGTCCCCGCGGAGACGCCGAGCCGCGAAAGCGTCGTGGCCGACCTCAGGGTCCTCTCGCTGCTATCGGCCGCGAACGGGGCCAGAATCGCCGCGCCGGACTTCGACCCGTACTACGTCACCTCCGGCGGCTACGGCTACACGTGGTTCCGCGACGACGCCGAGATATCGGCCTTCCTGCTCGAAGCCGACGGGACGTTCGACCTCGGACTCGATTCGTGGCACCAGCGCTCCGCCGAATTCTACTGTCGCACGCAGCAACCGGACGGGAGCTGGCCCCACCGTGTCTGGCCCGGCGACGAGACGCTCGCGCCAGGCTGGGCGAACGCCCGGCTCGAAAGCGGTTCAGATGCGGACTATCAGGCTGACCAGACTGCGAGTGTCACCACTTTCCTCGCGACGTATCTCCGGACCGGCGAGCCGGCCGACCCTGAGTGCATCGAAGCCACGCTCGGGCGCGCCGTCGAGAGCATCGACGACACGCTGGCCGACGACGGCCTCCCCATTGCCTGCCAGAACGCCTGGGAGAACATGCAGGGTCGGTTCACGCACACCGCTGCGACCTTCCTGCACGCCTACGCGGCCGTTGCCCGCGCGCCCGTCTGCGCCACGCTCCGAGACCACGCCCGGTCGCAGGCCGAGACGGTGTTGTCTTCGCTGGACGCGCTGTGGACCGGTGACCGCTACGCCCTTCGTGAACACGATGGGACCATCGACAACCGACTGGACTCCGCGACGCTGGCCCTCCCCGCTGCCTGTCGCGTCGCTGCCGAAGCTATCGACCTGCCAGCGGAGACCCGCGACCGGCTCTACACCCACGTCGAGACGACACTTGACGGGCTGGAACGGGACACCGGCGACATCCGCGGTCTCATCCGCTTCGAGGGCGACGACTGGCGGCGTGGCTCGCAAGACCGCGAGAAAATCTGGACCGTCTCGACGTCGTGGGGCGCAAACAGTGCCGCCCAGCTGGGTGCCCTCCTGCGTGACGCCGACGACAGCAGAGCGGCGGCGGCCTACACCCGGTCCCGGGACCTGCTGGGGGAGATTCTTCCCGGCGGCTCACTCGTCCAGTCCAGCGGCTACCTCCCCGAGCAACTGTTCGACGACGGTACGCCGGACTGTGGGACGCCGCTTGGCTGGCCCCACGCACTCCGGCTGGCCACTGTGGCCCACCTCGATGACGCCGGGGAACTCACTGCTGAGCCGCTGAGCGTCCGCGAATAACTCCTTCTACGCGGCCTGTTCACTTCGGAGCATCGCGAAGGAATGGAAGAATGTCTGCCTGACCGAAAACAGTGACTACGTCCGGGACCGGACCACTGACTGCTGCCCTACTGTGGCGTTGCAACGGGCGCGTCCTCGCCGGCCGTAACAGCTTCTCCGGTCTCCGGGTCGAACAGATGGACGGCGGATTCGTCGAACGACACCTGCACACGGTCGCCGATGGCCGGCTCAACGTCGGTGCTGACCCTGGCGATGAAATCCGGCGCGCCATCGCCCTCGAATCCGGTCTTCGATTCGCCCAGGTCGAGATAGAGATAGTTGTCGCTGCCGATGGGTTCGAGCACGTCGACTGTCGCCGGGACGGCGTTCTGGTCGCCGCCGTCGCTGACCGAAACGTGCTCCGGTCGGATACCCAGCACGTACGACCCGCGCTGGATGTCGCCGAAGGCACTGGCGCGGCCGCCCGTGAGGTCATAGGAAAAGTCGTCGTGCGCGCCGGTAAGCCGTACGCCGCTGCTGAGCGGCTCCGCGGTCACGTCGAGGAAGTTCATCGAGGGCGAGCCGACGAAGCCGCCGACGAACTGGTTCGTCGGGTTCTCGTACACCGTCTTCGGCCGGCCGGCCTGCTGGAGCTTCCCGTCGTTGAGGATGACGATGCGGTCGCCCATGGTCATGGCTTCTTCCTGGTCGTGGGTGACGTAGACAGCCGTAATTCCGAGCTCTTCTTGCAGGCGCTGGATTTCCGTCCGCATCGTCGTCCGGAGCTTCGCGTCGAGGTTGCTGAGTGGCTCGTCGAAGAGGAACACGTCGGGCTCGCGGACAATGGCGCGCCCGAGCGCGACCCGCTGCTTCTGGCCGCCGGAGAGCTGGTCCGGCGTGTCATCAAGCAGGTCGCCGATACCCATCATCTCCGCCGTCTCGGTGACTCGCTCCTGCCGTTCCGCCTTCGAGAGGTCCGTGCTCATCCGGAGGCCAAACGCCATGTTCTGTCGGATGGACTTGTGCGGGTACAGCGCGTAGTTCTGGAACACCATCGCCACGTCGCGCTTGCGGGCGTGGACGTCTGTTACGTCCTCGTCGCCGATGCGGATACGGCCGCTCGTCGGCCGCTCAAGCCCGGCAATCATCCGCAGTGTCGTCGATTTCCCACACCCCGACGGGCCGACGACCGTTACGAACTCCCCATCGTCGATGGACAGGTCGATGTCGTCGACCGCCACGATGGAGCCACCGTCGAACTCCTTGCGGAGACCGTCTAGTTCGAGACTCGCCATTACACGGAGTCTCACACCCATCGCTAATAAGTTTGATGGGATTTTTCATAGAAGTTCTAGCGGAGTCGGTTCGGTTGTGGAACCGAGCGCTGTCAGCGCTCTCTCGCCGCCGGTACCACAACGATATCGCCGACCTCGACTGTCCCGTCGCCGCCGACCGGATTGCCGCTGAGAAGGTCGGTCTCTTCGTCGATGGTGTCGAGTGAGACCTTCGCTGTTCCGTCGCCGAAGTGCAGGACGACCACCAGCGTCTCATCGCCGTCGGTGCGCTCGTACGCGACGACTCTGTCAGCATCGCCTGTCTCGACGGTGTGGGCAACCGGGCACACCCCGGGCGCGCGCAGTGCCGCGTGGTCCGCTCGCAGCGCCACCAGTTGCCGGTGGAAGTCGGTTAAGTCGTTGTCGCCGTCGTGCCAGCGCATCGTCCCGCGTTGCTGTTCGACGCCCCGTTCCTGCCCGGCGTATATCATCGGCGTCCCGGGGAGGGTAAACGTGGCCCCGACAGCCGCCCGTAGTGACGCGGCCCCGTACTGGTCGAGGTAGCGGTCTTCGTCGTGGTTGTCGACATACCGCATGTGGCCGGCACGGTCGGGATAGCCGTGCTCGGCCGTCGCGTCGAGTGCTTCGAACAGCGCCGACGCCGGTTCCGCGCCCGTCCCGATGTCACGGAGCGTGTCGAACAGGTCCGTGTCGTAGTGGAGGTCGAACTCGTTCTCGGCGAAGGCGGCGTCACGCGGCACCGTCTCGTCGAGTAGCAGGAACTCCGGGTCGTCGGCTTTCACCCGCTCCCGGACCTCCTTCCAGAAGCCGTGTGGTACACCCCAGGCAACGTCACAGCGGAACCCGTCGACCACGTCGCGCCACTCCTCGACCACGTCGAGCATCCAGCGCCGAACGTCGAGCGAATCGTAGTTGAGGTTCGGAATCCGTGTCCAGTTGAAGTAGTAACCCGGCGCATCCGTTCCTGCCCAGTCGACGTCGGAGACATCCTGTGACACCGGGATTCGCTCGTAATAGTCGGCGTACTCGGGGACACCGGCCCGGTGAAGCTGGAACGCCGGGTGGTCCCACGAGCTGTGGTTGATGACTAGGTCGAAGACAACCCGAATCCCGGCGTCGTGGAGTCGGTCGACCAGCGACTCGAACTCTTCGCGTGTTCCCAGGTCCTCGGCAGTGTCAAAGAAGTCAGTGATGTGGTAGCCGTGGCGGGTCGGACTTGCCTGAACAGGGGTGAGCCACACTACGTCGACGCCCAGCGACTCGATATAGGGGACCCGCCGCTCGATAGCCTCGAAGGTCGTGTCGACGGTTTCGCCGGCGAACGACCGGACGAATATCTCGTAGATGGTGGCGTCGCTGGCCCAGGCCGGCGGGTCGGCCGGCCGCGAGACGGACACTGTCTCGCCCGTGCCCGCGTCCTCGCTTTCCCTGCCACACTCCACGATTAGCGTGTCCGCGACGCTGTGGCGCTCGGCGACGGCAACCGCGTGAACGCGGGCCATCTCCGCCAGGCCTTCGTGTGGCACCCGGAGTTCGTCGCCGTCGATGGTCACGGCCGACTCTTCCAGCGCGTCGCGGCCGTCGAGATAGAACTCGACTTCCGGTTCGCTCCCCGACGGGGCCGCGCGGGCGTCCGCCGAGACGACGAAGTCTCCGTCCACCGTCTCGCCGGTGAGTTCGACCCGGGGGCGACCGGGGCCTTCGACGGTGACCTCGTCGGTCGCGGTCGATTCGAAGGAGCCGTCGAAACTGAAAATGGCGTGGTGGGTTCCCGGTGGGAGTTCGGCCTCGATGACCCACTCGTCGCCGTCGCGCTCGGCCCAGTGGATGCCCATCGTGAAATCGTTGAACGTCCCGATAACGATGGCGCGGTCGTCGAGGCCGCCGGTATCGTCGTCGTAGTCGAAGTCGTCTTTCGTGACGCTGAACCGGGCCGTCTCGGTGATGCTCGGGAACGCTCGGACGACTTGCCCGTGTGTGCCGTCCGGCACGATTAGCTCGGCTCGATAGACGCCCGGAGTGTCTGGTTCGAGGTGACCGATTGGGCCGTCGCCAAGCGTTGCCGTACTCGCAGCTGGCCGCTTGACTAGCCGCCACTCGGCAGCCATGTCGGGGTCGGGCTGGCGCGGGGCCAGTTCCACCGATTCGCCGACGGTGGCGAACCGCGGCGGTCCTGGATGATGCATACGCCTACGGTGCGGGGTCGGTACTGTGAGTGTTACGCTTCTGGTTAGATTTTAGAAAAAATATTACTTCGTTTATTCTACCACGGCCGGTTTACTGAAACCGATACACAGCGAGACGATTTCACACCGGCTCTCGGAATCTATCATCATTGTCTCCTTCTATTTCCGAATGATTTAAGTTGTGAAAGACTATTTCATCCCATATCTACCCATGACAATGGAACGACGGACGGTGCTCAAACGGATCGGCGGTGTCGGGGCGGCTACAGCCCTTGCTGGCTGTAGTGTGCAAGAGCAGGGCAGTGGCGGCTCAGAGGGGGAAACGGCTTCCGGCGACGGATCGGGCGATGGGGCAAGCGGCGGGAGTCAGCAGTCCGGCGGGACCGCGACGGCGTGGTACCAGCTTCAGGATTCAGAGATACCTGCCCGCGAGGACGCGATGGAGACGTTCGCGAGTGAGACGGAGTTCGGCGTCGACGGGTCGGACATCTCCAACATGGAAAAGAAGACCACGAGCGCGATTCCGGCCGGGCAGGGGCCGGAGGTCTTCGAGTGGGCACACGACTGGGTGGGCGACTACTACCAGCGCGAGTTCGTCGTCGACCAGTCCGACGAACTCTCCGTGAGCTTAGACCAGTTCACGGACGCCGCCGCCTCCGCCGTCCAGTTCGACGACGCCGTCGTCGGCCTCCCGCACTCGGCGGAGACGGTGACGCTCATCTACAACACGGACATCGTCAACGAAGCGCCCGAGACTATCGACGACATGGTGTCGGCCATGGAATCGTACCACGACCCGAGCAGCAGCCAGTACGGCCTCGCCGCGCCGTTTGACCCGTACTTCACGAGCGGGTGGATACAGGCCTTCGGTGGCTACTACTTCGACCCGGAGCAGGACCCGGCGCTCGGGCTGGATGCCGACGAAGCTATCGAGGGGCTCCAGTTCGCTCTCGACACCCTCCGTCCGTACATGCCCGACGACCCGAACTACGAACCGCAGGCTGCGACGTTCTCCGAGGGGAACGCCGCCTTCGCGGTCAACGGACCGTGGTATCTGGCGACGCTGAACCAGAGCGACGTGAACTACGAAGTGGCGACGTTCCCCGATATCGACGGCGGCGAGGTGACGCCGTACACCGGCATCTCGATGTGGTACTTCGCAGACGCGATGAGCGAGGGCGGGGCCGACGCCACGGCCGCCCGGAACTTCGTCGAGTGGTTCGCTACCAACGAGGACCACGCCACGCGACTCGCCGAGGAGCAGGGTTCGATTCCGGTGCTCGACAGCCTCGTCGGCAGCGACGAACTCCCCGACCACGTCCAGACGTACTCCCAGACCGTCAGCCAGGGGGTCCCGATGCCGACCGACCCGCGCATGAACAAGGTGTGGTCGCCGCTTGAGAACGCTCTTATCGAGGCGTTCAACGGCGATTCGAGCGCCGAGGATGCGCTGACAACCGCCGCCGAGGAAATCCGCAGCAACTGGGAGTAAGAAGCGCCCATGAGTACCGTTTCACGAGCGGCGGACCGCATCGAGTCGGTCCCGTTTCTGACGCGGGACGACGCGTCGTTACTGTTAGTGCTCCCGGGGCTGTTCGTCTTCTCGGCGTTCATGCTGTTCCCGGTCCTCTATCTGCTGGGGATCTCCTTTACCAACGCCCAGCCGGCGAATCTATTCGCCGGCGAGGGCGTCGTTGCCGTGCTCACGTTCGGTGACGCGCTGTTCGTCGGGCTGGAGAACTACGCTGACGTGCTGACTGACGGCCAGTTCTGGAACTCCTTCGGTGTCACCTGGCTGTTTGTCGCCACGAGCGTCACGCTCAAAATCGGAGCGAGTCTGGCTATCGCACTCGTCGTGACCAGCGAACTCGTCCGTGGCAAGCGTGTCCTGCGCTCGCTCATCATCTTCCCGATGGGGCTGCCGCCGATTTTCACTATCACCGTGTGGCGCGGCATCTTCAGTTCCGCCGAGTTCGGACTGATGAACCAGCTACTGACCGCGTTCGGGGCGAGTTCGGTCGCGTGGCTCTCGGGCCGCTGGACTGCCTTCGTCGCATACAACGTCACGGAGGCGTGGCTGGCGTACCCGTTCATGGTCATCATCACCGTCAGCGCACTCCAGGACGTGCCCGAAGAACTCCACGAGGCGGCCGTCGTCGACGGCGCGGGGTTCCTGGCACGCTTTGCCCACATCACCCTGCCGTCGATCAAGCGGCCCGTCCTGTTTGCGTCGATTCTGACATCTGCGGCGTCGTTCCAGCAGTTCCTCATTCCGTTCGTGTTCAACCAAGGCGGCCCGGCACGGGCGAACGAACTCATCGTCGTCTACGGCTATCGTGAGGCACTGTCGTTCCAGCAGTACGGTCGTGGTGCGGCCATCAGCATCATCGCGCTCGTGTTCATCGGCGCGTTCATGTGGCTCAACGTCAAGAAAGGGAAACTCGCCGACGGGGTGAACGACTGATGTTGCTTGGTGCAATCGCCCGGAAGCTCAGCGATGACATCAAGACATTCGCCACGATGCCCGCCCGAACCGTTCGAAAGTGGTCCTACACTGTGCAGGCGGTCCGTCGCGGCGAGCTACCCGCGTCGGAGGTTCTGAAGGTCATCCTCTCGACGATTGGCGCGACACTGGTGGTGCTGGCACTCCTCTTCCCGATCTACTGGATTCTGATGGCGGCTCTCTCCGGCTCCGGAAGCTCGCTGTACACCTCAGAGAGCTTCTCGCTGTTTCCCGCGAATCCAACGGTCAAACCGTTCATCTGGGTTATCGGCGACCTTATCGTCCCGTCGTATTCGATCTCCGCCGCCATCCCGTTCACTGACCTCGCCTTCGTGTTCCAGACGCCGGGGATCGAAATTCTGGACGCCTCCGACTACGGCGTCGACCGTCCGTCGGATTTCAAGCACTTCTTCTGGAACAGCCTCATGGTAGCGATTCCGACCGTGCTGATCGCGATGTCGCTTATTATTCCGGCAGCGTATGCCCTCTCGCGCCGGGAGTTCCTCTTCCGCCGAAAGGTCCTGTTCCTCTACGTGCTGATGACGCAGGTCGGGGGCGGCCTCGGCGTTGCCCTGCTCATTGGGATGTACGCGCTGTACGTCCAGTTCGGCATCAACGACAGCAAGCTGGCGCTTGCGGTGTACTACGCTGCGACTGCCGTGCCGTTCAACACGTGGTTGCTGAAGACCTACATGGACGGCATCCCGGTCTCCTACGAGGAGGCTGCCGTCGTCGACGGTGCGCCGCCGTGGCGGGTCGTCACGGAGGTTATCATTCCGATGTCGACTGCCGGGCTGGCGACGGTGTTCATCTTCGTCTTCCTCACCGGCTGGACGGAGTTCGTCGTCGCCCAGACGCTGCTGGGGACGGAGAACTACACGCTGCCGGTCGGCCTGTACGCGATGGTTGACGAGTACTCCATCCCGTGGGCGCGCTTCTCCGCGTTCGCGCTCACCTTCGCCTCGCCGATCATGCTGGCGTACCTGTTCGCCCAGCGCTACATCGAAGGCGGCCTCTCCTTCAGCGGGATGGAGGGCTAGGCCGGCGCGACGCCCGCCGTCATCCAGCAGCCCTCGTAGGGCGCCTCGGTCTGCTTTTCGACCGTCCACCGGTAGCTCGTCGTCGCTCCGGTCCCGTTGACGACCGTCACTGGCTGTGACGCGGTGTCGCCGTCGCGGTCGAGTGGTCCGTACCGCACGCCCGTCGCGTTCAGGAGCGGTTCGAATCCGCTCTGGATTGTCCGGACGAAGTTCGCGTACGGTCCTGTCAGGTCCCGGTTCGACGGGGACGCGAACTGCCAGGTGGTGTTGATGCCCTCGTTCGTCGCCGGGTCGTTGTTCTGCAGCGCCAGCACCTGAATGTGGACGACGAGTCCCGGCGGCCGCTCGCAGTTCGGTCGTAGTTCGAGGACCCGCGGCTGTGTCACCGCCGACCTGTTGGCGTCGACGGAGACGTTGCCCCAGTAC